>JBEQLH010000067.1:0-11875 GCA_040326075.1 Anaerolineales bacterium | reverse complement strand
AGGTCTGGCACCGCCTTGCTCAGTCGCTCGGCGGCCGTCTGCGCCATTCGAATGAGCGCTACCTCTCGCATATCCGAGAGGCGTACGACGTCGCCGATGATCTGCTCGGCACGCAGCCGCTCGAGGATCTCTAGCCAGGCATAGTCATTGATGTCAAGAAAGGCACTGGTCAAACGCACTTAAAACTGATATGATTTCAGCTAGAAAGTTGCATGCAAGTTCTGTCTGGAAGTCGAAAGATCAAGGCCTGAGCTTCATCGGCTCAGGCCGATTTAGTTCAGAACAACGACCGACGGGAACGAGACAAGCAACTGAACAGTGTTTGCCGTAAGGAGGCAATATATAATGTCGGAACGAGTTCTTGGTACGGTCAAATGGTTCAATGGCAGTAAGGGTTACGGATTTATCGAGCGTGAAGAGGGAGAGGACGTCTTTGTCCACTTCTCAGCAATCCAGGGCGATGGCTTTAGGAATCTGGAAGAAGGCCAGCGTGTGGAGTTCGATGTTGAACAAGGCGAGAAGGGTTTACAAGCCGCCAACGTCGTGGCTGTCTAGTTTAACTTAACCCTAAAATAAAAGCCCTCGCATTGCGGGGGCTTTTACCTTTTAAAGAGAAAGCGGAGTGCTGTATGAAATCCCATCCTAAGTAAACCGCACTTGCAGAATGAGCAAGCTATGCCAGAAAACGTAATTCTAGCTGAAGATATTACCTACAAAACTCTTCTACGTTTCAGTTTTAGTCCCTTTCTCTTAACGTGGCTGTCACCATGGCCAATAGGATCAGACCATAAGCAGGTAAGCGCAACAACATGGCTATGTCGTCCACCAGTGCTTTGCCTTTGATCAATTCTTGAAGCACTTCATTGGTGTAATACAAAGGTGTCAGGTAGCTTAGGACCTGCGACCATTCTGGGAGTTGTTCAACGGGCAGGATAATCCCGGAGAGGATGACGGATAGAACGACTAATGGAATAAAGGGGAACACCTGACCTTCGTTGCGGGCGAAGTTGGAGACGAGCATGCCGAGGGCCATGCTGAGGATCGACAACAGCCATATGACTAAGTACATCTCCGCCATGGTTTTAAATTCAAACCCTAGTTCGAATAACAGATTGAGTTGGATCAATACCATAAAACTTTGTGCGGTTGCCAGGACAGTATATGCGAGCAGGTAACCGCCAATGATCTCGATTTGGTTGTACCCACTGACAAACATCCGGGCCAGGGTTCCAGCGGTTCGTTCGCGCACCAAAACGATGGCAGTGAGGATGAAGGTGATGAAATGGACGATGAAGGCTGCATAAGGGATGACATAAACACTGATGTCAAAAAAAGGTGAGGCTAAAGCGTCAAAGACCACTTTAATGAAGTAGATGATCGCCAGGGGAAACACGAGTGAAATGGCGACAAATCGGTGATCGTGCCGCAGTTGTTTCAATACTCGCCCGGCAATTGCCCCAATTCGTTTAATTGATGGGGTCATTTTTGATCTCCATTGTTCTTCTCTCCGATTTGCTCGTTTATCATCCGAAGAACGATGGTTTCCAGCCGGTCTTCCTCGACTTCGATCCGATTGATTGCGGGGTCTAACCCATCTTTCTGTAACAACCCTGGCAATGCATCGGGATAGTTGGTGACCACTTGCTCGCTTGCCTTCGGACCGCGCCATATCTTGATTTTGGCCCGGCTGTTCCACAGCAGCTTGTGGGGGGTGTCGTCAGCAAGGAGGACTCCCTCGTGGAGGATGGCCAATTTATCGCAATATAGGGCTTCATCCATTTGGTGGGTACTGACAATGATCGTCACGCCTTCGGCAGTCAGTTCCCGAAAATGCTCCCAGAAAGACTCCCTCAGTTTGGGGTCGATGCCTGAGGTGGGCTCATCCAAGAAAAGCATTTTGGGTTGGTGCACCAGCGCACAAGCCAAGGACACCCTTTGTTTCATGCCGCCGGAGAATTTGTACACCGGATCGTGGGCGCGCTTACTCAACCCCACAAACTCTAAGACTTCATCTACTCGTTTGGATAAGTTGCCGGTTTGATGGGCACGGCCGAAGAAACGGATGTTATCTGTTGGAGAAAGGTCCTCATACAAGGCTGGAGATTGCGGCATATAACCGATTTGCTGGCGCAGGGCACGTTTCTGTTTTCCAGGGTTCAATGATAGAACCGAAAGATCCCCTGACGTGGGTTTTGTTGCTCCAATTAACAATCGAATGAGGGTTGTTTTCCCGGCTCCATTGGGACCAAGCAGTCCAAAAATCTGACCGCTGTCCACAGCCAGGCTTACGCCTTTCAGCGCCTGAACTTTTCCGAATTGTTTATGCAAGTCCTGGATGTGTATCGATTTGCGATCTTCCACATTCGTCTCCATTCGGAGTTGTTATCCAAGTTCGTTCATAGGTTTCAACTATTGATTTGAACGGACCTGATGATAGTCTACGAAATATTTCGAAGCTCAAGAATGGGACTGTTGACTCATAGATTCAGTCAAGCCCAACCCTTCGACCTTAAAACTTAATAAGTCTAACCTCCCGCTGCGGAGCACAGCTCCAACATAACGTCTGAGTATACGCCTGTCCGACCGATTTCAGTGCCGTCTGAAGCCGTGGCTACGATCTGCACCTGAAAGCTTGCTTTCGTGAACCTGGCGAAGTCAGGGATATCGGTTTCTGAATGAACGGTGCTGCTGAACTGACCGCCCCCCATGGGAGCCATAGGCACATTAGTCCACGCTGTCGTTTCACCACCTGACACATCTTTCAACCGGAAGAAGAGCACCACGCTGTACACGTTGGGATCCTCGACTCCCACTTGTATGGTCACCTCCTTACGACCGCAGGAAGTTAAGCGGTAGTAGAACGTGTCCGTTGAGAAAATTGGATCTGATGGCCCTTCAACGACAGGAGCTTCTGTGGGAGTAGATGTGGGGGTAAGCGTAGGCTCGGGCGTCATGGTTGAAGTGGGTTCCGCGCTGGGGGTGCTCTCTGTCTCCGAGTCGTGCATTGATTCTCTCAAACCGCAGCGCATGGAAAGCGAGAAGGAATCCATTTGACCTGGTTCCCTGAAATCGGCAAGTGTGAGGAAGTATGACCGCCCCCCTTGGGGTAAGAATTGAAGTTCGAGATCACCTGGCTCGCCTTGCTTGCTGCTTACGGCATGCCCTCGATCATCCGCCACCCATGGTCGGATCTCTGCGGGCAATCCAGTAAGGTTCAAATGCCCCCGATACTCCGGGGAATATCGAAGTGGATCTCCTGGTGGGCATGGCGGGATCGGTAACAGGGTATATATACTTTCGCCCCTGGTTAGATCCACCCTAAGGGGTTCGCTGTCGAGAATGCGCTTTTTTTCTATTTGCCACGCTGCCCGATCGATGGCAATTTCACGTGCACATGCCAGTGGGTCTTGGATCGGTTGCGGTGGAATCTTTAGATCGCCAATCATTGTGCCTGTGGTCCAGGCATAGACATCTGGACAATCCGGGTAAGCATCGCAGGCATCGCCAGCAAAATCACCATCCGCGTTAGCTTGATCAGCATTGGGTGTCCACGGACAATTATCGTTGCCATTACTCCATCCATCGAGGTCAGTATCCGCGTCGCAGGCATCGCCTTCACCATCCTGGTCGGCGTCAAGTTGGTTGTCATTGGCTACGTAAGGGCAGTTATCCTCAGCGTTCGGAAACGCGTCGCCATCATAATTGTCGGTATCACAGGGGACGAGAGGAGTAGGGCACATAACGTAAGGATTGGCGGATGCGGTGTCAAAAGTATCCGGTTGGTTGTTTCCATTGTCGTCTGGATCACAAGCCCTGCCCCAACCATCTTCGTCGACATCCACCTGATCTGGATTGAATATTCCATGGCAGTTATCAAAATCCCAGGGAACACCATCGCCATCTCCATCGCCGCCGTCCTCTATGCCATCGCAGTCAATATCCGCTTCACCTATTCCTGCGTAGAAAAAGGCGTTGCGCACATCACAAACGGCCGATGGGTTAAACATCGAGCCTGCGAATGCAATGGACAGATTGCGGGCATCAGTAAACTTGGCGTAGGTTGGTAGGAAGCGCATGACGTTGAAGTAGAGCTGCCCCATATTGGATGTTCCGATACCATTCACCGTGACTTGATTGGGGCTGCCACCACGGCCAACGGCAATTAAGTAAGCAACTTTGTTGGGGATACCACTGTTGGTGTGCACACCTCCATGGTCACCGCTTGTCCAAACATAGTCAGTCATATGGTCAGGATCACCATACGTTGGCGGGTGGGAAAGTGAGCGGAACGCCCCCCCACCACCGATTCGTCCTTCGCCCACGGTCCAATTCCCGTCGGCTACAGCACCCATGACGTCCGCAAAGCTTTCGTTGAGCGCGCCAGACTGGCCGTGATAATACAAGCCTGATGAGAAGGTTATCACCCCATGCGCCAACTCATGGACTAGAACGTCATAGCCAACAAGTCCATCACTGAACTGGATGAGGTCGCAATCCGTATTGCCAGCGATCCATTGGGCGCCGCCATCGTTTGGAGCGTGCACGTAAAGCTCAAACTGCCCGTCGTTGTTATCGTAGGAATGATATCCAAACGCATTGTGGTAAAAGAGATAGGCGGATTTCGCAAAGCTCCAGAGAGCAGCTCCCTCTGGATCCACCTGGCCTTCCGGGTATAGTTCATCCTCGTCGCCGATCTGATCGTCCGCAGTCGTTTCCCAAAAACAACCCGTGTTCTGAGCATTAGTCCCATTGGCGTCTTCCAGATCCAGGTCGTACCCACCGGTACCACTCTGGGTGCGCTCGTACTTGAAGATCACTTCTCCGCTTTGGGCATCGACGAAGGCAGTCCATGATTCTCGGTCACCGGCAGAAACTCGCCAGGCGAGACGGGGATCTGGATCCACGTCATCAATAAGGCTCCTATCAAAAACGTACAGTGTTGTCTGGCCGAAGACCGGGGCCTCCGGAAGCTTGAGGTCGCTACGAACGATGTCCTCCGCAACTCGATTTGAAAGACCAGGGTTTATATCAATGTTGAGTCCAGCTGCCAGTAGCCCGCCAACACTTGAAAATACATTCTCCCCGTCCAGGCTGACGACGATCTCGGCAGCAAAAATCGGAATGCCTTTGTACGTTTGGTAAAAGGTTACGTGCTCACCGAACTCATCGCCCGTTCGGCGGACGGCCAGGGCCAGCGCTGGGTCGTCCTGGCGGTATAGATCAGCATAAATCTCCAGAAAGTTTTGGGCGCGCTCAATCGCTGTGCTGCCTGGGACGGTGATATCAACAAGAACACCACGCGGAAACCCGTTCTCCACAGATAACTGCGGAGGGCGGCTGGAGGCTGACTTCAATTCTTCATAGGCAATGGATTGAGGATCCAGAGGAACAACGGATGGTTCCTGAAGTTTTGGCTGCCGGTTCTCCGTGACGGCCCAGACAACAAAGATCGAGATCAGAATGATGGAGCCCAGCCCGATAAGCACGTATTTCCTCTTGGAGTTCATGTTGTCCTCACGATGTTTGCTGTATGAAGAGGCTATCGGTCACGATTCCCTCTGGTTTTGTAGAGCCATCGATCCGTTATTTGTTTTCTTCGGCCTGTCGAGGGAAGCCGCTCTTACATGTGAAAATTATTACCATCATTTTTCAGGAGTTATCACGTCATCTATGGTGTCTCTGGAGTGGCGATCACCGCTTCGAGTACCTCTGGAGTGGCGATCACCGCTTCGAACACCTCTTGAGTGGCGACCTGGACCTCTACCGGATCCGGGACGATAGCAATTGCCCAACACGGTTCCACGAAACTGAGCACCGTACCCAAACCCTTCGATTCGTAGACTTTCTCTGACCCAAAGAGCTTGACCCAGGTTCGAATCCTGAAGGTGCGCACGTCGTTACAGGAGCCATCCTCAGGGACGATGTAGAGGACATCACGCAGGCTATTGAAGGTTTTCACAGGGATCAGGCTGCTCACCCCTAGATCGTAGAGGTTGTAGCCAGCCTCAGAAACGATGTAGCCCCAATGATCCAGGCTGGCTTGATCGGAGGGATCGATACATTGACCCGATTCGCCGCAGTTCTTCTTGTTATCAAGGTCCCAGAAGACGTACATGTGTTGGTGCCAGGATAAATCCCCTGGATTCAAGATATCGACATACTCCCCGGGATGGCACATCTGGATCTCGAAATCGGGTTTTACCCATCCTGGAAGGTGATTGACGCAATCTGTATCAGCCGTTGAGAAGTGGATGGTGGGCGCGAGCAGTTGCGGGTCGTATTCGGGTTTGGGAGGGAAGATCGATTCTAGATAATTGATCGGGAGAAGTTCAAAAGTAATTTCTGTGCCGAATTCAGGCTTATTTAAATTAATTAATCCGCCTTGCCCTGTATCAACACCAACTTCGAATTGACCAAGCGAACCGAGCTGACTTCCCAACCAGCCCCAGCAATCTAAATTGATGATCTGGCTGCCTTCGGAAGTGCCGGGCTCAGGGACGTTAAACTCGAACATGACATCGAAGAAGGAATCGGCGGGAGAACCATTCCCCCCTCCGCCTCCCTCAATCTGATCAATCCCGGACGGCTCCACACCCACTTGATTCGGATCGAGCGCATCAAGAACGCCAGGAGAGAAGAAGCCCACTTCCGGCGTGCGCTGCCAGTTGATTCCATCTGCTGAAATATAGCAATACAGATTTTCGGCTGCGACCGGTGGTGTGAACTTCTTCAAGATCAGGGAATACGTCGTAGGCTCGCTGGGCTCGGAGGGGCAGTTAACCGTTACCAGTATCGGATTGCTCACAGCTGTGTCATCCTGACCATTGAACGCTTCCACGATATACGTATAGGTCCCGCCCTGCGTGAGCATCTCCTGGGCTGCGAACCATCCCAGACCAGCATGCGGTTCCAAGACGAATGTCGGTGTTGGGCTCTGGGTTTGCCCCTCTGCTGTTCGGAACACCGAGAAACCCAATTCATCTTCGGAATGGTCATGAATTAAGAGCGTGATGGCACAACCATCTACTTGGGCGGCGAGGTCTGGCGCTTTCAGAGCATCCCCACTACCTGACAACCAATCGATGAATCCCCCGATCGATGGGGACCAAGGAGTGGAATCATCAATCGTCTCTCCGGAGAGAGGGGGGCTGAGCTGTGAGGCTGCTGGTTGTGGAAGATAGCTAACCTCAGCCAGGGCATTTGGATCCTCGGCGACGAAAATCCACACGATATCCGAATCTTTGATTCCCCCGTTTGTGTCTTTCGCACGGGAGAGGAGCATGTGTGCGCCAGGGTTTAATGGAAGACCAGTGAAACTCACCGCAAAGGGAGACACACCGGCGAGGGTTGGCGACTCCTTTGCTCCCATCAGATCGTTATCGACCCAGAGTTCAACTTCAATCACCGGATGAGGACCAGAAGCCAACACGTTGACGGTGAGTGGGTCTCCTGCGGTGGTGTAGTGACCCGAGCCTGGGCTTGTTATGGTGACAATAAGACCGGGTGAGTGGCTTCTAGGGCCTTGCGCGACCTGCTGGTATTGGGTGTACTTGCTGCCCAGGAAGATTGCTAAACTAATTGCGATTAGGAGGGCCAATCCTATCGACCCTAACCAGAGGGGAGTCAGCTTCTTACTCATCGATTTTGCTCCTATACTCTGCATGCCAAGTTACGTAAATAAGCAGATAAAAGCCCTTGATTGGTATACGGCGGTCATGACTCTGGATTGCATAGGCTAAACTGCTCTTTCCAGTTCTATCAATTTGGGTTGAACTATCTAACTGCATCCTATGGCCCTCCGGCAGCGGCGCATGTTTTAAGGATTACCTCAGATAGAACCCCTGTACGGCCAATCTCGGTGCCATCCTGCTTCGTGGCCACGATCTGCACCTGCAGGATTGAGCTCAGGTATGTGCGGAACCCGGGGATGTCAGACTCGGATATGTCGCATGCATCCTATCTATGTGATCGCTACGGCATGATACAGGCTTCTCCTGGTGCGGCACGATCCGGGCAAGGATAGACACAGATGATGTCGCCACCCGCTTGCCGCTGCGTGCAGCCCACGATTTGTGGCGTTTCGGTGGGCGGCATTGGTGGTGGTATCAGCGTGGGCAAATCGCCGCAAGCGCCTTCCAAGATCCCATAGCGCTCGCCTAGCGGGACATAGCAAGCCAGAAGGTTGTTGACCCCTTCTATCTGGGCGAAAAAGCCATCCGGGCTCAAACCCAATACATGGCTGCTCTGGCCGGGAACGAGGCTATCGACTGCGGGATAGAGTGAACTGCCAGGACCGGTTCTGCAGTAGAGGTTTGCGAGCGCAGTGTAGATGCATTCACCCGGTGTAGGTGATGTGGTGGGAAATGGTGTTGGTGTTGGGGGCGGCGTCAGAACAGGCAATCCTTCCGTATCCGGTGTTGGAAGGATTGCTGGTGGGTTTGCCGGTAGTAGTTGAACGTCGCTTGCCACCGTAACTTGGACTTGGGCAGATTGACCGTAGGGTCCACCGTTGCTTTTTGCGCGAACGGAGATTAAATAGATCCCCGGGGCATTCGGAGTCCAGGCTGCTTCACCGTGGAACAAGGTTCCATACTGGGAACCGCCGGAACCTGTTGACGTGGGTGCCACTGTGTCCAATACTGCCCCATTGATTTTAATATCGAAGATCTCAATACCTGCCGGGCTGGCTGCGTGAAAAACGATTGTGTATGGTGCAATGGGTAGGGAGGACCCATGCAGAGGAGCATCGATCCAGGTTTGGTTAAATGGAGGAGTCGGGCGAACAGGATCTGGTTTATTGCATGCTGCAATGGCGATACAAAACAATGCAAGAATAAGCCGCTGCTTCGAGTTCATCGCCACCTCCTGAGGGGGCAATTTCGAGGTTCGGTGAGAAACAAAAAACCAACGAGGAGGGCAACGAAGGTGAGGGATCGTAGGTATTTTATGATGACCATCCGTATGCCAGCGGTCGTGGTTCGATCTGGTACTCATGACGCGCGGGTTTATTGTGAACTCGGGGCTGCAGCTGTTAGGTTCAAGGCAGGGAAATCATGACGGATCTCGTAACCTCGTAACCCTGGTATTGGCTACAAGCCGGAACAGCTTAAGTTGTGAATTATTCTATAGGTTTTATTGCGATGCCACAAATCTAAAGAACGGAAAATAGTAGTCACTCGATGGTCCTGGAAAAAATAATGGTCTTCTATCAGGTGCAATTATCTGAATTGTGAAATATTGGGATTCGTCGCGCTAAGCCTCTGGCCGGTGATGCCGGCTTTTTTAGAGATCCCATGGATGAACGAATTACGGGGGTAATCCAGCCTTGCCCGCTTGATGGGGTATGGAAGGAAGATCAACTACTTTTGCTGGTCTTTGATTTTCTCAGAAGCCAGTATGCTCCGGCCATGGTGATAAGACCGATCCCGTCGAAAATAATGAATCTTAGCCCGGTAGCCCGGAGGGGCGAATGTCCGGGTGGCAGCGTCAACCAAAGCCAGGTTTCACCAGCAAAACCAATCGCTTGTTGTATGAGAACGACGACGAACAAGGCTCGATAGCGGATCGGGTGAAAAATCACCAGAGGGTAGGTGGCATTCCACATGAGGAAGAGAATCCCCAGGCCCTGGACGTAGATCATCCCCGGCACACCAGCAACTTCAAACCCCGGGGAATATGACTCAGGCTGCAGGATAAAGGCGAGGGCGCAGGATACATTCATCAGGAAAACCGCGCCAACAATGATTCGCGCAAGCCATAGGATGCGTTCGTCGGTCTTCGCTTCTTCTCTGGTCGTCGTTTTTTCCATCTAGACCTCAATGTTTCCCATGGCAACTTCTCACTAGGCTTCAGTATATCCTCTTCCACGCAGATGGAAATCGGCTAATGCATCGATAAAAGTTGAACCTACGCTATCTAATCTACTTTTGTGAGAAAAAATCGAGATGAGCGCTTATGTGTACTCTCCAGAATTTCTGCTTCAGCTGCTAGGCTGAAGTAGAAATTCCACCCTCACTCGCGTGTGCTTTCAGCCGAAACAAAGCCACCTTGTAGATTTCCATTTCTTTTTCCAACCCAGGCTCTACCGCCTGCCCACACCCATCCATCCACCCGTTGAGCGAGGGCTGAGATAGGTCCATTTACAATGTTCAATCTAGCAGATTCCCTTAAGGGAGTATTAAACGGCTACCCTTAGTCCATGGCGATGAAGCTAGTATATGGTCATCATCTTGTTGTAGTATTAGAGAAATCGAAGATGTAAAAAGTGTCCAGCGCAGAAAAGCGCCGCTGTAGTTTGTTGCTAATGTCGGGACCAGATCCATCCCCATCCTTCCACCAGAAGCTCAAAAAAAAGAAATTAAGGGTAAGGGATTATTCTAGACCGCATCGAGAGAGGGTGAGATGATGGAATTGAAACGTTTTGATTACACGCCGATCCTGGGTTGGTCCATGACCCGCTACAACGTGTTCTCGATTTGTAAGCGCAAGTACTACTACCAGTACTACGCTAAATACGACCCCGAGTTCCCGAGGGTCAGGATCGAGGCGCTCAAAGAATTAACAACCATCCCGCTCGAAATCGGCGCAATTACCCACGACATCATCCGCGTTCTGCTCCGGCGTCTCGCACTCACACAGGATGCTGTGGATACGGATCGTCTCTTTGAATATGCACAGGATATCGCCCAAGGTCGCTGCAAATCGAAGAGGTTTTCGGAGGTCTACTATGTTGAAAGGGAGGAGGTCAGCCTCGATGATGTCTTCCCAAAGGTGAAGAACTCACTCGAGAACCTGCTTGGAAGCGAGCGTTTCCAATGGCTCTGCGACCCAACGCTGCAACATTACGATCGCTGGCTCATCGAGCCGCCTGGTTTTGGTGAGACACGTATTGATGGGTGGAAGGCCTATTGCAAAGTGGATTTTCTCCTTCCGGTGCAGCAGGAACTTTATGTCATCGATTGGAAGACGGGCAAGCAGGACGAAGATAAGCACGGCGCGCAGTTAATCGGCTATGCAGCCTGGGCATCCTTCCATTTCGAAACAGATCCACAGGTGATTCGACCGATCATTGCCTACCTCTCACCTGATTATGTTGAGATGGAACTGCGCCTTGAGCAGAAAGATGTTGGGGAATTTGCACAGAGGGTGAGGGTTGAGACACAAGAGATGTCCGCCTTCTGCCAGGATGTGGATAAGAACATCCCCAGAGAAAAATCGGTTTTTCCTCAAGCCAGCAATCGACGTATCTGTGAGTATTGCAATTTCAGAGAGCTCTGTAAAATCGAACCAATTTCCACCTGAATTTGCATCCAGGCACAAGCCTTGGTGGATCAACTGCTGCCCGTGTCTAAACGGTTCATTGAAACTTCGACGTGGCTGACGAGATTTGCGTCACCATGTAGAAAAGCACATTGTCAAAAGGCTGAGTATTCGCCGCTGGCTTCGCAGAGCTTTGTTTTTAACCCTTGGCAATAAATTTCTAGTGTGAGAAACTTGACAATCGCCTATCTGGACCGGGTGATCAGCCTTTTTAAGCATTGGTGCGGCGATACAGGAGGAACTATTCCAACATGGAAAATCCAGTTATTGAAGTGAGAGATTTTCGTAAAACCTATGGCGATTTCATCGCCGTAGATGGCATCAGTTTTGAAGTAAATCAAGGCGAGATTTTTGGTCTTCTCGGCCCCAACGGCGCTGGAAAAACGAGCACATTGGAGAGCCTGGAAGGTTTACGCTCACCGAATAGCGGTTCATTACGGGTGGCTGGAGTTGACCCAACCCGCGAACCGAGAAAATTGCGAAATGTGATTGGTGTGCAATTGCAGGCCTCAGGTCTGCCGGAAAGCATCACCGTCAATGAGGCGATGAAGTTTTT
>JBEQLH010000298.1:0-4051 GCA_040326075.1 Anaerolineales bacterium | reverse complement strand
GCGCGTTCATGGCATTGTTGGCGGTTGTGCTGTTCGTCACTTGGGTGAAGTAGATAAGCAAGGATCAGCAGTTAGCACTTCTCCCATTGCAAACTGCAAATCCATTACCGCTAATCGAAAATATCTAATCCCCAATCCCAATTCGCTACACCTTATACAACAAATCCGTTCTCCAGTCGATCACCGATTTCACCAGATCGCGTGTTTCAACCATTGACGCCATTCCATAAATAGGACCCACACCGGATGGTGCCTCTGGGTGCTCTTTGACATACTCCACACCCGCTTTCAAATCCTCCAAGAACCGCTCCTTGATACCTTCTTGAGTATGGCGTATTGTGACACAAAGATGTATGCTTGGGGGTAATTGCAAACCATTCAAATTCCAGTTTCTCTCAGCCATGAATTCCATAATCTGGTAGATGTTAAGCGTCTCGGACTGGAAGGCGACCATAAACAACGGATCTCCTATCACCTGGATTTCGGGAATCATGTGCATCTCCTGTTTGAGCCAGGCTGTTGTTTCTAGTATCTTTCGGGCAGAGTCAAGGTAACCCTGCTCCCCAATCGATACCAGTGCAGCCCAGGCGGCCGCGATCAACGCCCCTGGTCGACTGCCAGCAAAGGTTGGCGAGACATAAAAACCCCCGGACCAATCGCTAACTGAAAAATACTGGTAATGGCGTAATTCTGTACCCCGGTACAGGATTACCGAGGTGCCCTTGGCCGCATAACCATATTTATGAGTATCCACAGAGATCGAAGTAACCCCTGGCAGGCGGAAATCAAATGGCGGCACTTCGTAACCCAGCTTTTCTGCCCAGGGCAGGATGAAGCCACCCAGACAGGCATCCGTGTGAAAGCCAAGCTCATGCTGTCGCGCAATTTCTGAGAGCTCCTCAATTGGATCTACAATGCCGTGGGGGAAGGGTGGTGCTGAACCCACCAAAGCAACTGTATTTTCGTTGATCGCTTCCTTAGTCGCATTGACATCCGCCCTGAAATCTTCTCCCACTGGGAGGCGGATAATTTTAATCCCGAAATAATCTCCAGCTTTGGTAAACGCTGCGTGGGCTGTTGCTGGGACGATGATCTCTGGCTCAGTGATGCCCTTTGTCTCTTTCGCCCAATCCCGGTAAGTCTTCATCGCCAGCAAGATGCTCTCTGTCCCCCCAGAGGAGACCGTTCCAACGATCTCGTCTGAGGTTTTATCTGCGCCCAACATCTTGGCCGTCATAGCAACCACCTCAGCATCAAATTTTGAAGTACTAGGCCATACTTCTGGATGCAGTGGGTTGCTTTGCGAGTTTATCGCGTAGACCTTATTGATGAAATCGATATGATCCTGATTGCCGTGATAGACCGCACCTGAAATATACCCCTCCTCCCACTTAGAGGCTTCAATATCTTTGAATGTCTCCATCAGGTCGAGGATTTCCTCACGGTCTAACCCCTGCTCAGGAATTTGGTCAAATCTGTCAAAATCATCCTTATAGGGTTTAAGTGATCGTTCTAAATCAGCTGCTATTTTTGCGAACATTGATGAATCCATAGTTTCCTCTCAATTCATTTCCCTTTCCTATCTGTTATCGGTTTAAGTCGTGGTAAATATCTCGCAAGCCGGGATAAACCCGGCGATAAGCTGTGTACAACTTATCGTATGTATCTTGATGACTCGCATCGGGTTCTATTACAACTTCGATCGGCACCAGAGGTTTGATCGCTTCAAAATCTGGGTAAATCTTCAAGCCTATGGCAGCTACCAACGCTGCACCCACCGCCAGCCTCTCCCGTGGATCTGGCAGGATCTCTAATTTACAGTTGGTCACATCCGCAATGATCCTGAGCCAGGGTAATCCCCGCGCCCCACCGCCTAATACTCGCAAGGTCTCACACCGTATTCCATATAAATCATCGATCGAATCCAAAATCCAGCGCAGGTTGAAAGCGATCCCCTCATAGATGGCGCGCACCATTTGCTGGCGGGTGCGGTTAACACTCAGATTGATAAATGCGCCGCGTAAACTTTCGTCTGGTACAGGACACCGCTCACCATACATCCATGGCGTGAATATTAATCCTCCCGCGCCTGGTTGTGCATTCTCTACATCCTGATCCATTTTTGAGAAGGTGGCTGAATCGGGCTCCGCGCCATAGATCTCTTTAGCCGCCCATTCCAGGCATGCCCCAGCAGTGGATGTCTCTCCGAAGAGCATCAACATATCTGGGTCAGCTGATTGTATGGTGACTAAACCTCTTCGCCCGGTTAAACGTTTACTGGTGAGTACGCCGATGAAAGCTGAGGTACCCAGATTTAAATATGCATCCCCATCGCTGACTGTTCCAGATCCGACTGCCGCAATCATCGGATCTCCTGCTCCACCAAAAACAGGAATTCCGGGAGTTAAACCCAGTTCTGAAGCGGCAGTTTCTGATAAACCCCCGACCTGATCAATAGATCGCACCAGCTTTGGAAATTTATTTGCATCCAATCCAAAGAAGCGCATTAAAAAGGTATCTAACTTTTTTGACTTGAAATTAAACAAACCCAACCCGCTGGCGACGCTCCATTCATACGCCATCACTCCCGTGGTCCGGAAAAGTAAATAGCCGCTCGCATCGAGGACAAATTCTCCAGCTTCGTAAATTTCTGGCTCATTCTTCTTCAACCAGAGCAGCTTGGGGATCATATCCTTTCCGGTGACATTTGCGCCGATTAACCGGATGAATATTTTTTCACCACCCAATTTGCGCATTATATAACGCGCTTCATCCCCTGCACGCCCATCCATCCAAAAAATGGCTGGTCGGAGCAGATTCTTCTGTGCATCAAGCACAATGATATTGGTCACCGTTGTCGAGAATGCCATCCCGTTGATCTGGTCTGGGCTCACCCCACTGGCTTTCATCACCCGCTGGGTCGAGCGAATGATCGCGCCCCACCAATCTTCAGGGTCCTGTTCCGCCCAAAGAGGCTGAGGAAAGTAAGTTGGATAACTCTCATATGCGGTCGCAACCAAATGTCCATCTATGGTAGCAATAGCCGCCTTACAGCCCGTAGAACTGACATCATGAGTCAAAAGGTAGTCCATGGATTGCCTCGCTTGATCAGGGATGAATGATTTAGTGGATGGCATCAGAAGAGGATCCAAACAACATAGCCTGGAACTGCTGAAGTAGATTGTACAATTAAATTTCTTGCATTACCAATAGCTTTTCTTAGATTAATATGCCGGCTTCAGGTCGACATCCATCTGTTACCCACTAATATTGAAGTTTTTGTCTTAATTGTCGATTATAATTCCCCAAGCTATCCCATTCAGGAGTTCAAGATCCAATGCCGATCACACCTCACCGAATTGCTATCCTATTTTTTTTCCTGATTATCGCCGGCTGTAATTCAAGTACACCAGCTCAAACAACTGGAGTTGCTGCTACGTCGATTGCTACATCCACTTTTGAGCCTTCTCCCACTTCAACAACCACCCCTCTTCCACCATCCCCCACAACAACACCCCTGCCGCCAACTCTTACACATACTTCCACCAGCACATTGACACCCACACCCACACAAACCAGCGAACCACCAGCTCTGGTTGTGAATGAGGATGCGGCATGCCGGATCGGACCAGGTTTAATATATAATATCCGCGCATACATCACTGAAGGTGAAACTCCAATTCTGCTTGGTCATGTCCAAGAGGAAGATTGGTGGTATGTTGAAGAACCTGTATTTAGCGCCCAGTGTTGGTTGTC
Organism: Anaerolineales bacterium; assembly: GCA_040326075.1. Taxonomy (GTDB): domain Bacteria; phylum Chloroflexota; class Anaerolineae; order Anaerolineales; family UBA4823; genus PFL25. The sequence goes on along the minus strand of JBEQLH010000298.1, from coordinate 295 downwards.
ATCTAAGGTCATCACTGTTCAAGGAGATATTAACACTCTACCAATTTTCACGCCGGAACCAACTCCAACGATTGAACCATCGCCAACTCCAATTCAAAAAGGAGTCATTTATTATTTGGTTGCGATGGACACTGGAGGAAGCCTAGGCTGCGGCGATAGTTTGATACCAGTATACCCAGGTATTCCAACTTCCGGAGATCTCGAAAAGGATATCCATAATTCACTGCATGCCTTATTAAAGCTCAAAGTCAAGGACTTCGGTGGATATTACAATCCCCTTCACAACGCTCATCTA
>JBEQLH010000297.1:0-4053 GCA_040326075.1 Anaerolineales bacterium | reverse complement strand
GTTAATAATGCTCCAGATAGCCTCAAAAACGTCTTTTTAATCCACAAGTCTATCTAGGTATAGCAGTTCACTGGCAATCCCAAAAAATCGGCTGATTTATGCTAATAAACTATATAGATGGTTGTTCGCTAGAATCAACTAGGTTAAAATTCTCTCCCCCCACCGGTAATTCTAATATTTTGTTTGAAACTTTCTCAATCTCAAACTGTTCGTCACCACAAAAACGCTGCTGAAAGCCATCGCTCCAGCTGCCAACATTGGGTTGAGCAATCCAAATGCAGCTGCGGGGATCAAGATGATATTGTAGAAAAATGCCCAAAATAAATTTTGCTTGATGGTCCGTAACGTTTTTCTTGACAGTTCTATCGCCCTTGGTACACCACGCAAATCGCCGCTGATTAATACTACTGGTGCTGCTGCTATGGCAACGTCTGTACCACTGCCGATGGCGATGCCGACATCCGCCTGGGCCAGGGCAGGTGCATCATTGATCCCATCCCCGACCATCGCAACAATTTCTTCTGATTCTTGAAGTTGTTTCACCTGACTGGCTTTATCACCAGGCAACACTTCTGCCAGTACCCGATCAACTTCAACCTGTTCACCAATCGCTTCCGCAGTTTGCTGGTTATCCCCAGTTATCATCGCTACTTCCAGGTCCATCTGGTGCAGATTTTGAACAGCTGCATTTGACCCGTCTTTGATTGTATCTGCTACACCGACCACCCCCACAACATGACCGTCCAGTGCGATTAACATTGCTGTTTTTGCTTGGTTTTGGAGCTCATCAACACTTACAACAAAGCCATCCAGGTTCAAGCCGTGGGCGGACATCATTCGAAGATTACCGACCATAATATTGTGCCCGTCAACCTGACCCTCAACACCGTGACCAACTTCCGCTTTAAAACTCTGCGGTTCACTGAGCACCAAGCTGCGCTCACCGGCTTCGGCAACGATCGCCTCTCCTAATGGGTGTTCACTGCCTTTCTCAAGTGATGCCGCCAGGCGGAGAATCTCATTTTCCTCTGGGACTTCCGGATATTCAGCCACCGCTGCACCTTGTCCCACGGCTTGAAGAATCACAGCGGGCTCAAGGGTGATGAAATCAGTCACTGCCGGTTGGCCGCGCGTGATTGTGCCAGTTTTATCAAGGACCACGGACGTGGTTCCCCCGGCACGCTCCAGCGCCTCACTAGATTTGAACAGGATACCCATCTCAGCACCTTTCCCGGTGCCAACCATAACCGCGGTAGGTGTCGCCAAACCCATAGCGCACGGGCAGGCAATTACCAGGACTGCCACCATATTGATCAATGCCCGAGTAAAAAGGGTGACTTCAGAATTAACTGGTAGGGGAATCAGGAAATACCAGACCAGGAATGTGATCGCAGCAATCACTAGAACTGCTGGGACAAAGATCCCCGAAACCTGGTCAGCTAATTTCTGAATTGGGGCTTTACTGCCTTGCGCTTGCTCAACAAGCTGGATGATTTGAGCCAATGCAGTCTCTTTTCCAACTTTGGTTGCCTCAAACTTGATCAGACCGAGTTTGTTGAGAGTTGCTCCTATCACTGGATCGCCAGGTCCCTTCTCTACTGGTAGTGATTCGCCTGTCAGCATCGACTCATCAATCGATGAATGTCCTTCGATAACCACCCCATCAACTGCAATTTTCTCACCTGGACGTACGCTGACAAAATCACCGACCTTGACCTGATCAATTGGAACTTCGACTTCCTCCCCATCTCGGATCACTCGCGCCATTTTTGCGCGTAATCCCATCAGCTTCTTAATCGCCTCACTGGTCTGTCCTTTTGCCTTTGCTTCTAAATATTTTCCTAATTTGATCAGCGTGATGATCACTGCAGAAGTTTCGAAGTACGTATGTCCCGGAATTATTCCCAGCACGACCACCAATGAGTAAAAATAAGCTGCTGAAGATCCCATGGCAATTAAGACATCCATGTTCGCAGAACCATTTCGTAAGGCTTTATACGAACCGACGTAATAATCCCAACCTACATAGAACTGCACGGGTGTCGCCAGCACTAACATCACCCAGTTTAACCAGGTTGCTTCTGCTATCTGTGGTGGTAAGAAACCAAGATCACGGGCCATAGAGAGTAGGAACAGCGGGATTGTGAAGATCAATCCAACCGTCAGCAAATGACGCTGCTTAGCAATTTCTGCTTCTCGCGCTATTCGTTCAGCATCTTCGAAGTCTCCCCCTGTCTCAACAGCCTTAAAACCAGCCTCGTTAACAGCTTTTCGCAGTTCGGCCTGGTTGATCATTGTTGGAATGTACTCTACCTGGGCTTTTTCTGCGCCATACACTACCTGTGCAGATAGCACTCCATCCATCTGGTTGAAAGATTTCTCCAACCGGCGAGCATCATTGTCATCACTCATTCCCTGGATGATGAGGTCTGCTTTACCAGAAGCAATGTCATAACCTGCCCGGCGAACGCGACCGATAACATCGTTTATTGATGCCTGATTCGGATCGAATTCAACTGTCGCTCGTTCAGATGATAAATTTACCGAAGCCCGGTTGACGCCATCAACTTTCTTTATATTGCGTTCAACGGTCGCGACGCAGTTTGCACACGTCATACCGGTGATCGGCAGCGTGATCTGAGTTTCCTGGGGCATGTAGCCTCCTGATTGGAAGATTACTGTTTACTCTTAGAAACCAACCCGCTCCATTATCCTGCAACAGGATAATTAATTTCCGCAAGCAGATCCTTGATAGATGCTTCAGTGGCAGGTGGATCGAAGATGATCGTAGCTTGTTGGGTTTCCACATTCGCAACAACGCTCTTCACGCCTTCCATGTCGCTGACTTCCATGGTGACTGTATGAACACAATGGTTGCAGGAGATATTCGGAATACTGTAATTAACTGTGGTTGTCATGGTTGCCTCCAAATTGATATGAAATTCATTTATGATTTGGTCGAAGCCGCAAAGACTTCACTGATTTCCTTCAGAACGCGTTCGCGATCCTCAGGATCATCACCGCGCACAGCAGTGATCAAACATGAATTGAGATGATTTTCTAAGATTAAAGAGCTCACCTTGTCTAACGCCGCCTGGACAGCTTGAATCTGTCGGATGACGTCGATACAATACGCATCTTGGTCAACCATGCGCTCGATGCCCCGTACATGCCCTTCGATGCTCTTCAGTCTGCGCAAGGTGTCTTCATTATCCATCATCTCAATCTCCTATCCCCCCCCAGGGGGGAGGGGTGTAATAATGATACTTGAAATTAACAGATCCGTCAAGGTGGCTAAGAAATATCTCATTTCTTTGTGGAAATAAAAAAACTCAAGCTATTTAATAACAATGTGATTGCATTAGCTTGAGTTTTTTATGATTATTAAAATAGTGCCTTATTGCGAGAGAACTTCCTCAAAAGCCGTAACAAATTCCTCTCTTGGGATTGGTCCAATCCATTGATAGAGGATCTCCCCATTGCCATCCAACAATAAGAGCTGGGGTTGGTAGCGGAAACCTAACTCCTTTTTGAAAGTGCCATTGTCAGGATTGTCGACATCCAGATATACGAAATTAATTTTGTCATAATATTCAACTTCTAACCCATGCACGATGGGTGCTAATTTTTGGCAGCGAGTTCACCAGAAGGCAAAGAACTCAACCAGCTGCAGTTCTCCTGAAGCCAAGTCCACAGAAGATGGACGGGTTGCTGCAAGCTCCGTCTTCAATGATGGTGGGGAAGCCAGTTCTGGACTCGGGTAACCACCTTCAGATTTATCTGGGGTTGGCAGCTGGATCTTCGGAGCAGGATATCCCTCTTCCGAAGTTGAATCTATAGCACTTTGCTCTATTGGAGGAGCTGGATATCCCACTTCAGTCTCGATCGGGGTTTCTGTTATTGCAGCTATTGGGACTTCTGTCGGGGAAATCTTTTTAAGCTGGGTCTCTCGAACCTCAGGTTCTTGAGTTAGTTCTAGAGTTTGCTCGGGAGTCGAGTTTCCACTACAGGCGCTCAAGAGCAATATTATTACAAAACCAATCCCTATCAGCA
>JBEQLH010000296.1:0-4075 GCA_040326075.1 Anaerolineales bacterium | reverse complement strand
GTGCGGATCTTCATCGATAGCTCTATGTGGGGCTGGAAGCTGTTTTCCGGAATTATCGGTATTCTCGCAGGTATACTCATCCTCCAGCATCCACTATGGTCATCTTTATTAGTTCCTACAGTATTCGTGTGGGTGTTCGGCTTTTTCGGGATCATCATCGGTATCATCGGTCTGATCCAGGCATTCCAGGGCGCGGGTTGGGGTGCGGGAATCTTGGGCGTATTGAGCATTCTGTTTGGTTTGCTCTTGGTCACCAGTACCTTCGTCGCCTCGCTTAGCCTGCCGTTCATCTTCGGCATCCTGGGTATTGTCGGCGGTCTTGCCGCGCTGGTAATGGCATTCCAAATGCGATCTGCCTAAGGTTTAACCTAGGAGATACTTTTACCAAGAACTTCAAAAGGTCAAAGCACAAGATAACTGAAAGCTCGCTGGGCTCCGTTCCACACTTCTCCGGGGAAACCAGCCGTGCTGAGATCAAGAGGGTTTGGCAAAGTTTTACGCCAAACCCTCTTTTGTTACCTTGATATTTTTTGAAAATAATTAAATTATACAAATTTACTCCGAAATTAATCAGAGAGAAACATATTCTGTGGTTTAATTGTTGTGGATAAATTGGGAGATTTCACTGATAAATACATAAAAGATACAGCATCACCAGAACACATGATGATTTGTCTGGCTTTACCGATCGACTAAAATGCAAAGCTGGTGATCTCGCTCATTAGTTGATCAGAACCTGGTAATTGTTTCCATAAACCCCAAGATGATCATCCCGCGAAGGCATCATGAAACATAGGCAGGTTTTTTACAAAGAAACCATGATGGACGGAAAATATTTTTGACGTTTATAATATAAAGGTAGGAAATTAATAGATTGCTGAGGAGAGAGAACGATGACTGATAACCCAACCGAGAATGATAAACAAAATCCAGTTGGTGTACAGCTGCAGGAGAGGCAATTCTCAGTCGTCCCTGGGAACAGGGTGACGATTCCGGTTACCTTGATTAACCAAGGTGGAGAAGATGATCATTTTGAGATATCCACGCGCGGGATTCCATTGGATTGGGTTTCCATCCCTACTCCAGTGGTGCGATTGAGCGCGGGCGAGAATAAAGAAGTAACCGTGGTTATAGAAGCACCACCAGCATCCCAAATTCAAGCCGGGCAGTACCCGGTGACATTGCAGGTGCTGAGCCAGAATTCTCCAGCACAGCGGGTGGAAGAAGAATTCACCCTGACGGTTGCGGCTTTTGAAGTCAAGGGACGGATTGGGGTGTTGATGGAATCGATTAAGTTTTCAGTTGCACCAGGGAGCAGCGCGACTATTCCGGTCGTTTTACTAAATCAAGGTCTGGTGGAGGACAATTTTAAATTATCGGTTGAAGGTGTCCCGGTAAGTTGGGTCTCTACTTCATCCCCAGTGACACGTCTTGCAGCTGGTGAACAAAAGGAAGTATCCCTGACCATCCTTCCCCCGCGGAATTCGCAAAGTAAAGCTGGGCGGTATCCGTTTAAATTGACCGTCTCCAGCCAGGAAGCTCCAGACCAATCGTTCACAGTGGACTGCACTTTAACGATGGCTGCATACTCCTCATTTAGCTGCGAGATCGATCCTCCACAGGCCGAGATTGGTCAACCGGTGCAGATTGTGGTGAGCAACAAGGGCAATATCCAGGAGACTTACACACTAACGTGGCAGAGTGAGAACGATGCATTGGCATTTGAACCAGCTGCGACCCAAGAGATTAAAGTTCCTCCAGGAGAGGCGAAGGCGGCAGAGTTTACTGCCCAACACCGGCAGCGCCCAATAATGGGTGGGGAGAAAGCCTATGAGTACTCTGCTTTGGTGCAGTCTGGTGAAAAGGAAACCCTGACGGTTAGTGGAGAAGTCTCCGGTAAGGGGATGATCCCAATCTGGATCGTGCCAGTTGTGGCAGTTCTTTGCCTGGGTGTCATATTTTTGTTCATCTATTTTGGTAGTCAGGGCCAGAATGAGTCAACAAATGCAACTCAAACAGCAGAAGCAGAATTGGCACAAATAGTCGGGGCAACCCAGACTGCAGCATTTAATATGACTCAGGCAGTTGTTGAAGGTGAACGAGATTCAGACGGAGATGGCTTGACCGATAAGCAGGAGTTGGAGATCGGCACAGATCCGAACAACCCAGATTCTGACAGCGATGGGCTTTCGGATGGAGAGGAGGTCTTACGAAGGAATACTGACCCGCTCAATCCAGATTCGGACGGAGATGGACTCTCCGATGGGGCTGAGGTGTTGGAGCATAATACCGACCCGCTAAATCCGGATACTGACAACGATAAGCTCAACGATGGCGAAGAGATCCGGATTGGTACCGATCCGCGCAACCCGGATACTGACAATGATGGGTTGATCGATGGTGACGAGAGCCCTCCCTGCCCTGACCCGCTCAACCCAGATTCAGATGGAGATGGGATCATCGATGGCCAGGATATCGATCCTTGTGATCCAAACAACCCATCGCTAACCGCGACGGCTGAAGCCTCATTGCCAACTGCGACACCCATCACCCCGACACCGCCTCCGACTGAGCTGCCAACTGAAGTCCCAACCCAGCCGCCAGTCATTCCACCCATAACGGGGACGATCGCATATGAGTCCAACCGGGATGGTAATCCGGGCATCTTCGCCATGGTATTGCCAGATTTGACTGTATCGCAGCTTTCGATCAGTTCCGGGATCGATACCCAGCCAGCTTATTCTCCAGATGGCAGCCAGATTGCTTTTACGACAACCCGGGATGGGAACAGCGAAATTTACCTGATGAACGCCAATGGCGGCAACCAGTCAAACTTAACTGGAGATTCAGCTGAAGATATGTACCCCGCCTGGTCTTCTGACGGGCAGTGGATTGTATTCACATCAGATCGAGATGGCAACCAGGAGATTTACAAGATGCGCACGGATGGCTCGGAGTTGGTGAACCTGTCCAACAATCAGGCTAATGATTACCAACCAACCTGGGTGTCCGATCAAGGATTGTTTTCGAGCGCAGGTGACCGCATCGCCTTCGCCACGAACCGCGATGGAAATCAAGAGATTTATGAGATGACAATCGATGGAGCTGAACAGATCAATGTCAGCAGCAATGGGGAAGAGGATTTCTATCCACGAGCCACGCGCAGTGGAGACCGGATCGTTTTCGTCTCGACACGCGACGGCAGCCAGGATGTGTTCGTGATGAATGCAGATGGATCTGACCAGGGTAATATAAGCAATAACTCCGCACAAGATGCCTATCCATCCTGGTCTCCGGACGCTGAGTGGATCACTTTTGCCAGCAACCGGGGTGAAAGTTTCGATATTTTCGTTATGCGATCTAATGGCGAGGATGTATACAATTTAACGGAAGATTCTGCACAAGACCTGTATCCGGCGTGGAAATAAGGGATATTGAAAGGGGATGGAATGACTGATAATGAAATTGGTTTAATTGGCCTGGCAGTTATGGGCCAGAACCTGGTGCTGAACATGGAACGTAATGGCTACCAGGTAGGGGTATTTAACCGCACAGCTGAGACGACCAGGGCTTACATCAATGGACCAGCCTCTGGGAAAAACATCCACCCATCTTACACTATCTCAGAATTCGTCGAATCGCTGAAGAAACCCCGGGCAGTGATGTTAATGGTGAAATCTGGAAATCCGGTTGACGCGGTGATCGAACAATTGAAGACTTATCTTGAACCAGGGGATTTGGTCATTGATGGTGGAAATTCGTTTTTCCGGGATACGGAACGCAGATCGGAAACGCTTGCCAAGCAAGAAATCAATTTCATGGGCGTGGGGGTTTCAGGGGGAGAAGAAGGCGCGTTGTGGGGTCCCAGCATCATGCCAGGAGGCCAGCGGGAGGCATATAAACGGGCTAAACCGATATTTCAATCGATAGCAGCCCAGGTGGGTGGAGAGGCTTGTGTGACCTATATCGGTCCGCGGGGTTCGGGACATTATGTCAAGATGGTTCACAATGGGATCGAATACGGGGTTATGCAATTAATTGCTGAATCATACGATCTCCTGCACCGAGGATTGGG
>JBEQLH010000295.1:2305-4088 GCA_040326075.1 Anaerolineales bacterium | reverse complement strand
AATTCGCCTCCCGGCACGTAAACCATATCCATTTCATCAAGCGGTCGGAGGTAAGTGTCACCCAAACTTCCAGGAGGGGGGTTTGGACCAGTGGAAGCAGGCTGGCAATGAGGGGCGATCTTGTTTGATTCTTTGACCGCTTCGATCCAATTGAACTCACGGTTGTCGCTGGCGTAATAATATGTGGAGCCATTGGGCATCAGGACGATGACAATCCCGCTGTAGCCCAGCATCTGGGGCACCCAGAATTCACAATCAAAGCCGTCGCGCGGGGAATATTTCCTGGCCCAAAAGGCATTGTTGTATTTGGAGCTGGAATCAATATCTACCCCGCGGTCGTTGGGATCGCTTTGCAGAGCGGCGGCTAATAAATCCGGATGGAGGATTTGGCCAGCAGCTGCTGCGCCGTGATCAACATTTAAGAAGGTGGTGATTTTGGCGATATCGTCCGGGACCCACCACAGGCCGTATCCGCCATAAGGTTGACCCTGCCAGTTGTCATCTTTGGTCCGCAACGTAGAATGTGCCCCCGGCCCGACATCGATCGGAATGAAGACCTCATCCACCAGGAACTGGAAGATGTCAGCCTCTGATCCTTCCTTTGTTTGCAGGTAATTATGCAGGGCGCGGGTGACGATGAAGGTGTCGAAAGTTCGATAAACCCACTGGGTTCCAGGTGCGGCGCTGTTGGGCCAATTGAGCGCGGCTGCGATCCTTTCGGCGTAATATTCTTCAATCCAGAAGGGATCGCTGCCAAAATTCTCCTCATCCACCATATATCCGGCCGATCGGTAGTTGCCGGTTGCCATATCGAGGGTATTATCAAAAGTGACCGCGCTCCAATCGCCGGGGCTGTCCACGTATTCGGGAAGGTAATCTTTGATTAAGGTGTTCGCCACTTGAGGACCATACTTCTGGGCCAGACGCATGAGGGCCAGACTGGGAAAAATGGATTTGGCGGTCGAATAGGAGGGCGCCCTCAGATGCTCGCAGTAGGCGTATAGACCGTAGCGGGTTGGGCACTCACTGACATAGTTGACGCCATTGATCACGAATCCGTAATAGGTCAGGTGGTTGGGGGATATGCCGCGGCCAAATTGAGAGACATCAATGTCAGGGTAATCCACGGCCAGCTGAGCGATAGGTTTGGTGGGGAACCGGGCGGCTTTTTCCTCGGTGTATGCATCCCGGATTTGGTCCGCGCCAGCCACGGAAGCGGAATGATATGAAGCATCGAGTAATCCCCACAAATCAGCACTAAAGGAGATGGTGGTTTCCTGGGTGGTCTGGTACCAGACCTTTGAAATTCCTGCTTCATTAAACAGGAAGCTCATCACACCGTTGATAATGGCATTTGATCCTTTCCAAACCAATGCGAAGGGGAAGGAAACGCGTGAGTAATCACCATCCCCAGGCTCCTGCCAAACCTTGCCTGGTTCGATGATGTAGTTCCAGATCGGGTGGTCAGTGATGATCAAACCACGCTGGGTGGGGATGATATCGCTTCCACTCTGGACAAACTCGAAATCAAATTGTGGGAGGTGGGGAACTTCCGGTTCGACGTCCGGGTCACCCCGGTGCACCAATATTTCGCCGACTTGATCTTCACCTTGCAGTTCCAGGCGTCCTTCAAAGATGTGCTCAGAGAGCTCGGCATCATCCGGCATGGCGAAAGCATTGTCATTGACTGGCGAACCGGGATCAAATCCGTTGAACAGATCGTTGAAAGTGAGAAGATCACGCTGGGCCAGCTGCGGCTGTGACGCGGAAGGTGTGAGAGCAG
>JBEQLH010000295.1:0-2205 GCA_040326075.1 Anaerolineales bacterium | reverse complement strand
TTTATCTGTTTTTTCAAGTTCTCTGTGTGCTCTACGTGCTCTGTGGTGAAATTGTCATAACAACACCCAAGCGGGGCACTTATCCTTTTTGTGCTGAAGCGAATACTAATTACAAAGAATTTGTGCGCGGATGTGTTCCAGCTGCACTAAGTATTGAAACAATGCTATTCTGTATACTCCTGCTTCCGGGCAGCAGTTCAAGTTTAGCAAGCAAAGCCTGCAACCGCATCTGGCTTGTGGAGGGTTTTTGGTCCTGGTCAGGTGGCTAATATTTATTGCCCTGCCCAAGGGGACAGGTATGCAGTGCTCACATTATCCCTCTTTGATCTAACGGAAATCTAACAATCTTGTAATGATTGGTTTATCTGCAACGTAAGTTGTTATAATGGCAGGACTTTTTATTATTAGGCAATATTAAATTCGTAGATTCAACTCATAAAGGCAATTTTGATGGTGGAAAAAAGGGGTGGCTGTGATCAAGTTATTCAACGGTAGTTATCGCCAAGTATCGAATAAAGTAATAAAATTCGTATTGGGGGATGAACTGAGAAAGGCAGAGGCTGAAGCGCAAAGTCGCCTTAATGAACAAATCGCGCTGCGCGAGGCCAGCACGATCATCACTTCTTCCTTAGATCTGAGCCAGGTTTTAAGTAAAATAGCTGAACAGCTGTGCCGTGTTGCTGATGCAACAAGTGTGTATCTGGTTAACTTGAATGTTGTCACGAAACAGGCAGAGGTGATCGCTGAGTATATCAGTGACCATGCGAATGAAGCAGAGCGTGAATCGGATGTCGGGGTGGTTTACGAAGTTACGGACACTCGCTATCTCATGGCGATGGAGGCAGGCGATCCCTGGGTAGATACCGTGGACGATCCGGACTTGCCGGAGAAGGACCAAGCTCATTTATTGGATTATGGTGCGAGAAGTGTGTTGTACATACCCATGAAGGTGGGTTCACGTATTGTGGGTACTGCGGAGGTGTGGGAGAGCCGGCAAAACCGTGATTTTTGTAGTGACGAAATTGAGCTGTGCCGATCCTTCACCCAAAACGCGGCCATCGCCCTGGAAAATGCCCGACTATTTGAGCAAACCAAACAAGAAATCGCTGAGCGCACAATGGCTGAAGCCTCTCTCCGCCAAAGTGAAGAGCGCTACAGCCTGGCTGCTCAGGGGGCGAACGATGGACTATGGGATTGGGACCTGGATAACGACCATATTTATTATTCACCGCGTTGGAAGGCGATGTTGGGATATGGTGAAGATGAGATCAGAGATGATCTCCAGGAATGGTTTCAGCGGATTCACCCAGAAGACCTGGTGGAGGTCCAGCTAGCCCTCAGTGCCCATCTGGAGGGAAACTCTGATCATTTTGAGCACGAATTCCGTATGCTGCATCACGATGGGACTTTCCGTTGGGTGCTAACGCGCGGGATGGCTGTCAGGGATACCAATGGCGCTGCATACCGCATGGCCGGGTCTCAAACTGATGTTACTTTGCGCAAGCGAGCTGAGGAACAGCTGAGCTACGATGCACTGCATGATACGCTGACTGGTTTGCCAAACCGGGCTTTGTTCCTAGACCGCCTGGAGCGGGTTATCGAGCATTCAAAACGACATGCAGACTATGTATTTGCCCTGTTGTTCCTGGATTTGGACCGCTTCAAGAACATAAATGATAGGTTTGGGCATCTCCTGGGGGATAAGCTGCTGGTTGCGATTGGTGAAAGACTTCTTACCTCAACTCGCTCCTCAGACACGGTGGCTCGAATGGGTGGAGATGAATTTGTGATCCTTCTTGAAGATATCGAGAATTTGGATGAGGCAACCCGAGTAGCAGCTCGCATCCAGGAGAAAATTTGCCAACCATTCAAGCTCGATGGACACGAAATTTACGACAGCTGCAGCATTGGCGTGATCCTGAATGATGAATCGTATCAAAGTCCAGGCGAATTTTTGCGTGATGCGGACATAGCCATGTACCAGGCAAAATCGGAAGGTCGGGCGCGTTACATTATCTTTGATTCTGAGATGCGCAGTGAATTGATGAATCGAATATGGATGGAGAATGATCTGCGCAGCGCCCTCGGCGCGCAAGAGTTCCGCCTTCATTACCAACCAATCCTCTCTCTGAACACTGGTCGGTTGGTAGGTTTCGAAGCTTTGATCCGCTGGCAGCATCCCAGCGAAGGGTTGATCCCTCCCGA
>JBEQLH010000294.1:0-4141 GCA_040326075.1 Anaerolineales bacterium | reverse complement strand
AATTCTTGAAAAATCAAGGACCAGCTCCCTGGGGAAACCAATCTCTGCAGCTTTCTTTCAGGCTAGTCTTTTTCTATTCTTATTAATTTGTGGTTTGGCAGTGTTTGTGTTGGGAACAAGCTACTATGATCAATTCCCGACCAACACAAGTGGATTATTCAAAATCGGATTGTCCGCACTTTACCTTTTAACTGCGATTCTCTCTCGTAAGATTGACTTGCTCAGGCCATACTGGCGGTTAATGTACGCATTCTTCGCAGCCTCAATGGTCAATGGTGTTGCCTGGTATTTTGCTATCTATCTAAGAGAAGGATTATTTGAAGTGCTGCAAGTATCCACAGCGACAACTCCAGGGATGACCTTTGCCAAGCTGCTCGAAGCCTCACTTACGGTTGGTACTATCCTTGTTCTGGTGAAGTTAAGTGGTGATGATTTACCTTCGCTGTTTATAAGGAAGGGAAAACTTCGATGGAGCCTACGGATTGGAGTGTTGGCGCTGGTGAATTTTACAGCTGCAGGCATCCTGCTTGCTGTTAACAGAGATTTCGATATCAAGGCGATGATACCCGATTTACCCTGGTGGTTGGTGTTCTCATTGGCAAATGGTTTTATGGAAGAACTCTGGTTTCGCGGCCTCTTTTTGGGGAGATTACAAGAGTTGGTAGGTGCTGGAGGCGCGTTGTGGATGACCTCGATCTGGTTTGGGGTGATGCATGTATTTGCAGTGTATGTTTCTGGAATTGGAGCTTTGGTATTCATGGCGCTGACATTTACCCTGGGTTTTGCCTTTGCACTGGTGATGCAAAAAACGAAGAACATCTGGGGTGCAACTTTGTTCCACGCAACTGCAGATTTTCATTGGTTGATCGCGTTAGGGTTTTAAAAATTATTGACTTTACAGACGGTACAACTTTATCGTGTTAGCAAACTTTGCGAGGATTTTGAACCCTCGCAAAGTTTTTATTGAAGATATGTGATATATAATAAATCATGGCAATGGTATAAATCAATTGACAATTTAAGTTTATTAATTAAAAACATTTGCTTGGTTAGCAGCAAAGCTTATAAACTTATTTGGAACCGGTGTCTTTGCAAATGATTTTTACCAGCATACTTAGTAATTATGAGCGTCAGAGAATTCATTTTCATGATCTCGATGGTCCTGATGGATGAACATTATTGATGATCAGAGAATAATAATTTATGGTTACACCTGGCAGTACGACACGTTTTCATTGATAATCAATTGGGTTCAAGATTGTTATTAATCCTGCGGAATAATTTGTGATAGTGTTCAAGATATTGTTATAATTCTTGGATTGGAAGAGGAGAAGTCAGCCAGCCTCGTGCAGGAAAGGTTTTAATATTTATTTTTCATGGTGCATCTTAAGAATAACTATAGAAAGTGAAACTGAAGCATATAGTCTTATACCGATCAACTTTAGGAAGAACGCCCACAAGGGGCTAGGCTACATTGTTAATTGGATTGTTAGATAGAATAGTTAAGAGCTTCATTAAGAAGCCTGAAATTATAAAAAAAGGAGAGAATGCAATGAACTATCCAACCAATCGTTGGACAAGGATTATATTTGTAATGGTCATCCTGATGGGAGGGGCATTTAGTTTGGTTTCCCCCGCCAGGGCTCAAGGCATCACAGTCACATTTGAAGACTCTGTGCCAGCTGGTGAAGTGGTCGAAAATGATGCGCTCCTTTCAGGGACAAATGTCAAAATAGATGGCAAGGTAGAAGGAGACGCCTTCGCGGTGGGCGCAATCGTTGAAGTCAATGGTGATGTTGATGGCAGCCTGGTGGCGATTGGGCAGAATGTAAAAATAAACGGTGCTGTCACTGGAACTACATACGTGGCAGCAGTAACCCTGGAGTTAGGTGAAGATGCGGAATTGGGTCGCAACTTATACTTCATTGGTGGCAACATAAACACTGCAGAAGGCTCAATTATTGGGCGGGACCTGGTTACGATAAGTTTTGGGGGACGTTTCAATGGAGAAATTGGCAGGAATACGGTAGGGATCATTGGACCATTTGAGATGATCAAGATCTTCATGGACCTGATCGGCAGGCCGATTTCTGAACCTCAGACTGGATTGGGAGCATCGCAAGTATCCTACAGGTTCGATGATAGCGCGGTGAATTTATCCGGATTCCTACCATCAGTCAGTTCTATTGCCTTGGCCAGAGTAGACGAGCAGCAAACAGCACAAACAAACCTAATACCCGCCTCGATCGTTGAGCTTGATCTGCCTGCTCAAACCGATTCAGCCATTGATTCAGAAAAAGTTCTGGATTGGCTGCAGTGGATCGCAGCAGAGTTCATCACTTTGTTGGTGTTTGGCTTGCTCGGGATCTGGTTGTTCTCATCCTTCTTGAAACGCAGTAGCCAGAAAATTGAATCCAAACCACTAAAGTCGACCGGTATTGGTTTGTTGGGTTTGGTGATTTCAGTCGCTTTAATCGGGGTGGTGGTATTAATGGGCCTGCTGATCCTGATGCTTGGAATCGGTTTGGGCGCTCTCAATCTGTGGGATCTTGCCTTTGCAATTTGGGGTGTGGGATTTACGAGCCTGGGACTGACATTCTGGCTCTCCCTGTTGTTCGTTTCTTATGGTACCAAAGTCATCGTGACTTTCCTGGTAGGGACATTAATTCTGGAACGCCTAGCTCCAAAGGCTAACCAGTACAAAATTCTCCCCCTGCTGTTGGGACTGTTAATATATGTGCTTCTAGCCTGGCTGCCATACTTCGGTTGGGTGATCGCAGTGCTGGTCAATGCAATTGGACTAGGAGCTGCCTGGTTGGCGTATAAGGATAAGGGCCAGGTCACCCCAGAAGAAGAAAGCCCAGAAGAGGAAACTGAATCATAAAAGAAGTTTCCGGGAATTTCCAGTTATGAATAATGCCCGTTTCTCTCTTAAATCTGGGAGAAACGGGCATTTGAATTAACCTTGAGCAGGGAAAAAATCTTCGCAAGGTTTAAAGATCAATTAATTCCTATTTGCGATCCAAATTTCCTCAAATTTGCGAATCCGGCGCTGGATGTGCCAGGCGTAAGGGTCGGCTTTCGCGCGTTGCGATTTGATCAGCTGCATGGCTTGATCAGCAGAGTAGTCCAGGCCAATGAGGACCGCGGCAGCCATGGCCACACTGCGGTGGCGACCTTCGCGACAATAAACCAAGACCCCATTACCAGCTTCTAATACGGGAAGAGCAGTTTCGACGCCCTTCTTTAACTTTCCGATCGGGATTGGTAAGAAAATCGAATCAAATGTGCGCAAGGTCAGCATCCGAAATGGGGGTTGGTTATAAACTTTGGCTGGGCGGATGAAGATCATGTTGAGGACCAGGCGTACATTCAAGTCTCGAATCTCGATGGCGTCTTCGGTTCTGGGATGAGCAGCGATATAAAGCTGTTTGGTGATCTTGGAGATATCCATTACTCGTTTCTGATTAATTGATCTTTCATGATTTCTTAGGACCTGCTCGATTGCCTTATAGATTGGTGCAGAGGGGATTGGGAGCGAAAAGTTTAAGCTGATACATTCCTGGCAAGAAGCGCCAGGTTCTTAAGCGAAGGAGAAGATTTACTAGGAGAATCTCAGCCGGGGAATAACTCGTCAGAATCGCTTAATCCCATTTGCGACCTTCCATCTGCCTGCGCAATGTCTCTTCAGCTTCCTCTGGGAGATTGGTTTGCAAAATTTTACCCTTGTATTGTCTCAAAGCAGCAACTGTTGGGTTGGGATCATCACCGCGAACGATGAAGAAGATTGCAGAGCTGCCGGGTTCTAATTCGTCAGTTACTTCCTTGACAAAATCCTGAGAAACACCAGTGTTAAATAGTTTTCCCACCAGGGCGCCCCCAATAGCACCTAAAACCAGACCACCGATCGGGAAGAATATTGAACCTATCAGCAATCCCAGCATGCTGCCCCCGACTGCTCCGACCTTAACACCCCGGTCAACCTCATTCTTGAGGTGAACTTTACCATCTTCATCCTTGACCACGAGCGCAGAGTCATCCAGACTCAGATGACCCGTATGTTGAATACTGCTCAAAGTCTGGCGAACTTTTCCAGCTTCATCGGGATCGTCAAAGGCAATCACGACCAGATAAGACATCT
>JBEQLH010000066.1:0-12234 GCA_040326075.1 Anaerolineales bacterium | reverse complement strand
GAAGCCCTCTGCTTCGGGTGGATCGATTCAAAGGTCAAGAGGATCGACGAAGAGAAGTTCATGCAAAGGTATACGCCCCGCAAGGAAAACAGCAACTGGTCACAAAGTAATAAGAAAAGGGTGGCGGAACTGAGCGCAAAGGGATTAATGACTCCACCTGGCCTGGAAAAAATCGAGATCGCTAAACACAATGGCTCCTGGTACAGACTCGATGATATCGATAAAGATATTGTGGTACCAAAAGATCTTGAAAGCGCACTTGCTGAGAATCGAGTGGCCATGGAGAATTTCGAGAATTACGCTCCTTCCCATAAGAAGCAGTATCTCTGGTGGCTGAAAAGTGCCAAGAAAGATGAAACAAGGGAAAAGCGCATCAGAGAAATTATCAAGAGGGCTGCGGAGAACATCAAACCAGGTTAGAAATTACAATCAATCCAGGGAGGAAACAAGGTAGATAGGTCATCTTCCGGACAAGATGTCTAATCTCATAAAATATTGAACTCTAGCGAAGATTGCTCGTCACCTGAGTTGAACCCTGACCGAGATTAATTTGTATTGGATTCAGGAGCTTGGTTATTACCACCAGCTGGTGAGTGCACATCCAGTCTGGAGACCGTAGAAGTGACTCAAGAAATGAAAATATTCTGCTCGATAATTATGTTATCTATCTTGGCGGTTGGGTGTGGAACAACCGGGGAGAATACAGAACCGGCACCCACGATGACTGTCTTTCCCTCGGCAGTGCCAACTGAAACACCTTTAGCGGTGTCAATCATTGGAGATACTCAAATCCGGCCAAGCGATGGTATGGTGATGGTATATGTGCCCGCCGGGGAATTCGTGATGGGCAGCAGCGAAGAAGAAGTGGATTTCGCCCTTCAACAGTGCAGAGATTATGGCACAAACTGCCAGCGCCGGTATTTTTCGGTTGAAATGCCGATGCACATTGTAGTGCTGGATAGCTTCTGGATTGATCAAACAGAGGTGACCTTTGGCCAGTACCAACAATGTCTCGGCGCTGGTGGGTGTGGTGCACCAGGGTGCCAGGAAAATCTCCAAGTGGGGAGTGAAAATTATCCAGCTGTGTGTGTTACCTGGGACCAGGCAGCAGCCTACTGCGAATGGGCTGGCGCGCGTTTGCCCACAGAGGCAGAGTGGGAATACGCAGCACGGGGACCTGAGAGGAGAAGATATCCGTGGGGCGACGAGTTGGAGGGGACTTACCTGAACTACTGCGACACAAACTGTACGCTCGGTAAACGAGATGAGGAATTTAACGACGGTTATGCCGAGTCCGCGCCAGTGGGAAGCTACCTACAAGGCGCCAGCTGGACCGGGGCGTTGGATATGGCGGGTAATGTGTGGGAGATGGTAGCTGATTGGAATGGTGCATATTCAGCTGAAAAGCAAGTCAATCCGACAGGAGCTGCGTCTGGAGGACGGCACGTGGCGCGTGGCGGTTCGTGGCACACCAGCCCAGACCACGTGCGCAGCGCGCTGCGCACCCACATGGGGTCAACTGATTTCGTTAATCACGCCGGCTTTCGCTGCGTTCAATCCACCAAATAATTCAATAAGTCCTAGGGATCAACCCGGCTCTCAGGTTTGCGGAAGGTTATTCAATCGGACAGGCGGCTAAAGATCAATATGTGGGTGCCAAAGGGATCGACCACCGGACAGAAGCGCACCGGTTCATACATAAGTTGATCCGAAGGCGGCTCCCCGCTACCGCCGGCCTCGATGAAGGCTGTTTGCAAACGTTCAGCATCACGTGATGTCTTCATGACAATATTAAACTCTACATTCCTGGGGCTGCCTTTTTCCCACTCGAGCAAGGTCAACCAGGTATTCCCAAGCTGCCAACCGCGTGTGGCCGCTCCTTCCACGTAAGCTGGTGGACCTAACACACGAGTGTAGTATTCCAATGCGGCCTTAAAATCTGAGAAAAAGAGTGTGACCCCATGCAGGCCAAGAAATTCAAAGCGAGGTTCCGGCCGTGGATCAACGAAATAATTGCGCCGGTAGCTTTCGTAGTCCATACCTTACATCTCCTTTGGATAAATTTAATTAAATGATCACACTCAAGAATATCTCAATTCTCAGACTGATCAACCAGCGCCAGAAATTCGGGGTCCTCCCACAGCGAAGCCAGATCAGCATCCTTCTTAGACCACTCAATCATATCGGGGCGGAGAGAAAAAGCCTTCCTCAGGTTCTCGAGTGATTGCTCCTTCTCACCACTCAGCCCATAGAAACAGGCAAGATTATACAGGGCTTGTCCTTGCCAGGAGGCTGACTCATCCAGGGTCAAGGAATTGCGGGTTACATCCTCCATCATCTGCCCTCCGCGTTCGCTCTCCCCACGATCTGTGCTGAGTAAAGCGAGGTGCCACAGGGGATGAAAATAACCATTGTGGAAGGTTCGCTTCAATAAGGAGTTTCCCTTTAACCAGGCAAAACGATCGGGATCGACGAGATCGTCTTCTCCAGCCAGCTCAACTTGCTCAACTAACTGGCGATATGCCCCTTTTTGAAATTTGCCGACAGACTCCCAGCTATCCTCCCGATGGCGCTGATAGATCTTTTCGTTTTCAGCATCATAGTCATCATAAGAGCGCGGACTGTTCCCACTCAGGGAAGCGATAAATCTCTCACTCATGATGACCTTCCAGGTAGAGTTGTGTACTATGACATCTTTGATGGCCCAATTATCCGCAGAGCCGCTAACGGTGCGCTCTTCATCATTCAGGGTGGCGTTGAAGTTCATTTCCTCTTCATAAGCCATGCTGAGCAGGTCAAGAAGCTTGCTTTTTACATCCATAAGAATTTCTCCTTTGTATTGATCGAGGGTTTTATAGCCTGCACTTTTGCTTCAAGGATATTAATTGTCTCCTTTGTGAGAGTACCCGGAATTACACGAGAATTCAACAGGTATTGATTTGCGCTAAGAGAAAGCTCGCTGGGGACCAGAGCGGTCCAGATGACCATCTCACTATGTTAACTCAAGATATGATAAAGCATCACCCAGCCTGTCAACCAATGATAAGACGGAGTTCTTCGGTCCGGGCTGCGACCTTTTCCGCCAGCAGTTCTATCTCGCGGCGGCTGATTTCTGGCGCTCCAAGCTGTGCACCCTCTACCTCAGCAAGTGCAGCGTAAATCAACCGTAACAGGCGCTTAGATTCATTTGGCAGATAATCCAAAGCTACCAAGGTTTTTTCGATCTGCACGGTGTGCTGTCTGAGGTGAGAATCAAAACGTCCTAGGCGAAAGCTCAAGCTGAGAGGCTCCTTTTCCCAATATTTGGAGTGCATCTGCAGCTCACTGGGATTAATATCAACAAGATCCTCGAGGATTTGTGCATGCAGCTGGCGGTGATAAGCTTGCAATCCTTCCAGCGAGCTATCCATGACTGCATCCAATTCTTTTTCATCCATGCCAGCGATCTCCAACCATATCTCATCCGAGAACTCAACCAGAGGGTCAAGACCCTGGCGATACCTGTCCAGAGCAAATTTGATCGCAACGTAAAAACCCAAATCCGCACCAATCATATGGGCATCCGTTCTGCGCAGCGACCATTCACCTTCTGAGGGAGCCTGTTCGGCCTGTTCAGGGCTGATACCTAACAACACTGCCTGCAGGTCCAGGTAAGCGGCATGGTAGCGTGCCAGAGAATGTTGGGCTCCTGAAATGGGCATGTCAGCGGCAATACGCGCTTGAAGGATTATTCGCCCCAGATCCCGCAGCTCTTCATACAAGCGGAAGTAGGAAAATCTGATTCCCTCAGAGTCATACGAGCCCCAAGCCCAATCCAGCGCCAGTTGATCATCCGTTAATTCAAGCACCATATCAGCAAAATTATAAATTGCACTTCTCAGTTGATATTCAGTCATTTTGTCTCCTCATACATTTAGATGATAATGCTTTCCAGATGGGCATATGCTAGAATTGTTTGGATGATGATAGAATGCAAAACCGCCCTGGTTTGCACAGAATACATTTCCCGCACCTGGATGAATACATAACCAGTCAACTTCTCATTTTGAATGTGGGCAAGTAAATGCTTGTTAGGATCTTTTCACTGTATTATTTGTAAATTCAATCCTTTATGGCTGCTGTACTGGTGTACCAGCTCAACTAAATCATCAGGAGGAAGTGCAATTACGCGGGATTCCTGCGGAAACTCCAATCGAGAACCATCCAGCCAAAAGATCTGCTCCGAATGGGGTAAGCGGTCAAGAACAGACTCAAGTTCATGAAGCCCAAGAACTGTTATTTTAACCCATCCATTTTCGTCAACAATCTCACCTCTGGAACCAATTTCTGCTGACGTCTTCGAGCGATTCGTGCCTGTAATCAAAGTGAAATACCAATCATCTCCCTCCGACCAGGAGTACAACTCGTAGCCCTTGACTGAAGAAGGTAGAAGCGAGGTTGTGGACCCCGCCGTTGGTGATATCTCGCGGCAGCCCCCCATCACTGCAATGCTCCCAATTATCAGAACAGCTTTGACAAGCTTCTGCATATCTCTTTTCAAGCCTTTTACCAGAATAAATATATTCAACTGTCAAGGGAGACAGACGATCTAAATCTTTACTTATTTCCAGTTGGAATAACCAGCCGAGCCATGGTGGGGGAAAGCAACTTTATTGAAGGCGGGTGTAGTACACCGCATCCAAGAAAAGTCCGTGATCCTTGCTGGTCTTATCTTCGAAATACAGCTCCTTCAGCAGGCCCCCAAAACGGGTATGGATACCATCCAACCTTTTTGACCCGCGGGTCGTGGCAATCACAGTCCGGGGTGTACGCTTATCAGGTGTGTCAAACACCTCATATACATCGAACTGGTCAATGATCGGGATCAGTATGACCACCGGAACGACCAGCACAATATATCCCTTGAATTGCGTCCTATCTTCAACAAACTGTGGGTATCCTGAGACGATAGTACTCTGGCCAGCCTTTCCTCGAGATTCGACTGATGACGGTGTTAACATCTTAGGACGCTGTTGAGTATATTTTTCTATCAATCCGGGTGAGAGCCTTGAAACGATTTCTTTTTGTTCGTCAGCTGGTAAATCTAATAATGCCATCTCAAAGTGCAGGAAAGCTTTTATGCCGCTCGAGTGAACTCCGGCAGCCTTCGCCAACTCTGCTGGATCGACGATATCATCACCGGACTTGGCGAATAAATTATAGAAGCGCCCCCCATTGTCTAAAGCCCGATGGGCACCATGCAGAGTCTTGTACGGCGTAAGTTCTCGCATTATCCAACTCCGCTAGAAATCTGAAACATATAAGCTCTATACCCTATTTGGGCATACTGGGTTCACTAATAAAATAGATCTAAGTCTATACCGGTACTCAAAATGAACTTGATTGCTAATCCGAAACAATAAATTTCCATCATGGTGTATCAGGATGAGCATCTCCACTCGAATCAATCTCAAGAGATGCGTCCTTGGGTTCCTTAGAACTCATCAACCTCGCGATCCAGCGATTTTGATCGTCAGCCTCTAAAATCAGCTCCTTAAACAAGAGTGTCATAGGAACGCCCAAGATTGCTCCCAGGGGACCTAAGACCGCAGCCCAGAAGATTACCGAAAAAATTATCATAAAGGGTGATAAATTGAGCCCTTCTCCCATGTACTTTGGCTTAACTACATTTTCGGCAAATCCATTGATGAGTACAACGCCAAGGAACACTAGAGCGGCTGTAGCTGGGCCAGACTCTAGCAAGGCCAGCAGTGTGGGTGGGATAGCCGCCAACCAGAAACCCAGAGTCGGTATATAACTCATCAGAAACGCCAGAATACCCCACAACAGGGGAAAACTTACCCCCAGCAGGATAAACCAGATGGTATCAAAAATTCCGGTTGTCAGACCAACAATAGTGGTGATGAAAATATATCTACGCAAAGACTCACTGACGTGGAAATAACGCTGCAGGTATGCATTACCTGCTTTTATCTCCTCGGTGAGTTTGGCAGGTGCGTTGAAGGCCTCCAGGAGCAGGAATATGAGCAGCATAACTACTAAAATCAAATTACTAACCGTACCCACCAGACCAGTCAAAAACCCTCCGATGGCATCAAGAATTTTATCTGGTTCAAGAAATGACATAATAGAGCCAGACTCAAGTCCAATTAAACCTGATGAACTGAGCGCATTCTGAAGGGAGGCAACCATATTTTCAAGCTCATCTGCATACTCGGGGATTGCTTGAGCAAATCGATCCACGGCAACTATCATAACCAGTATAAAAGCAGCGAAAACAGCCAGGATGGCTACCAGAGTCAACACAAACGAGAGCCAAACAGGTACCCCTTTACGAACAAGCCAGTGAAGCAAGGGGCTGGCAACAAGCACAATGATCCAGGCCAGAAATAAGGCATTGATAGTATCTGCTGCGGTCTGCATAAACGTCAGGGCAAGTCCTACTGCTGCAATAGCGATTAATACTCGGATGGTAAATGAAAATGGTTTCTTATCAGACATATTGCATTCCCTTTATAGTTGATGTTAGTTTGAATTGAAGAGAGCCGAATGAGAGCATCATTTCCAATTTTTGGATGGATAACCAATTATAAGGTAAAGGATCTTCTCCAAGGAAACGTTATCATTACAAGCTTCACTTTAGTTGTTGCTTTCATTTTGTGCTTTCAAAACACGCAGGGCGCGCAATGTGACCCATTTATTGGGTTCCCTTTTCGCTCCGAAATCCAGCCAGGTTTTCCCTATGTAATTGTAATCCAGCGACCAGCGACCCTGATCATCTTGCTTATTGCGGATGAGCTCCAGGGAATTGGCCAGGCGAGGATCGTTACCATAACCCAACCTGACCAGCACTTCGACATTCTGCAGCAGGTCAGTGACATAGAAGACTGGGAAACCAAATTTCCACCAGTTACCGCTGGGTTTGTCCGTCCAACCGGTGGGGTAATCAGCCTCGGCGGGATCTACACTAAAGAGGAAATCAACACCCCGATCTATAGCTCGCTCAATCAAAGGTGTGCGGCTTTCCACTGGCAGTTCACTGAAGGCCAGCATTACCTTGACGCCACCCCAGCCACAGGGCAGCTTGTTATTCGATCCGCAGGCAAAGTTTGGCCCACATTGGCTGGCGTAGTAACGCACCTCTGCCTGGCGATCACTATTTGGCGCCAAGCCTTCCCCGGTGACAGTCCGTGCCATCCATTCAAAAGCATTCTCCAGCCGAGGCATATCTACACCCAGCTCGGTCAGCGCCCAACACATGTTTCCCTGGAGACAATCAGCAGTGCCGGATGGTGACCCTGATGCGGTAAACTGCCCTCTATCCGTGAGCCCATTGGCAAGCATATATTCACCTGCCTGGGCGATGCGTTCGTCTTCACTTACAGATGCGCCCAGTTGAGCCAGCAGGATCAATGACCAAACCGAAGATCTATACTTGGGGTTGTAGCCTGGACCAGGTCTGGCCCAAAATCCATCTTTTTCCATCTCGTCCAGGATGGCAGAGATCGGTCCATCCGTGTGAGCCTCAGTGCGCGCAGCCTGTAATTCAGGCTGATCTTGAGCCATATCCAACAAATCCCGCATGGCTAGATAGCGAACCCCAGGCGAATCTTCTTCCAAAACCCAGGAAAGCGAATCACCATTTAGTTGATTTTGCCAAGACATGTGCATCTCCCATTCCTGTTCAATAGACAGGTATCACCTCTACTGTGACTTCTCGAAAGTCAATAAATAATGGAGCCAGTTCCCAAATTGTTCGTTTAACTCAAAACCGGAGTCCTCACACCAACCAGTTACAGTACTTTTCCTTGGATAGTCTGGATCGGGAAGGAATTCGCCAATTGCTAATAATCCTTCATCCTTTAATACGCGTTTGATTTCCAATAGAGCTATTCTTTTATCTGGAATTTCCCCCAGCACAGTAATCATGAAGGCCCGGTCGAAATATCGATCAGGATATGGGAGTTCATAAGCTGATGCCTGTCTTACAGACACATTATCTACCCCCAACTTTTCAGCTTTCTCGGTGAGCGCGGTGACGATAGACTCCTGAATATCGATCGCGTAAACATGGCCATCATCCCCAACGTGCTCAGCAACTTCAAATGTGAACGTCCCCGATCCTGGACCAATTTCCAGGATAGACATGCCCTCTTTCACACCCATCCATCGAGCAATTACTGCTGGTGATTGTATCTTCCTGCGAACAGGATTATCGATCAGCGGGGCGAAAATTGAGGGGATCGGGAATTGGTAGAAATGGCGAATCAACCTCACTACCGTCATGACAAAAATAAAATACGCAGCCAGGAATAGGAGAATCCACTTGATAATATTGAAAACAGAGTTAAGAAAAATCATCAGCATCCTCCAACGTGGTTAACGGCCTCCTTCCATGCTTGACGATCTCTTGATCGCAGAAAGTGTGGGAACCGGCTTCTTCATCATCTTCTCTCACTTGGACCATGATCGGCCGCTCTGTCTCAACTCAGGGAACTCTGGCTTTTCCCATCCAGCTGCTCCAACCAGGCTCTGATTGACTCCTCGTGCTCAGTGTAGTGCCAGAAAGTGTTGGCGGCAACCATCACCCAAAGTGGGTCACCATCCCGCCAATCAAACCGGTCTGGGTCGATCAGATCCTGCTCCGAGACTTCTTGAGCTGCTTTCAGAGCCTGGGGGTATGACAGCTCGTAATCAGCTAAAACTTCCTTCAGGGGACGATGACGATGTTCTTGATAAGTCTGTTCGTTCCATTCGTCCAGGTCATCCCAGGTCATCCCGTCTGGCAGCATGCGGGCCGCTTCACCACTCATGGCTTCCCCTAACCAACGAACCATGCGCTGCTCCCAGACGGTAATGTGCGCCAGGATATCCTTGACAGTCCACTCATCGATCACCCCGGGAATGAGCATCTGTTCCTCGTCCACCATTGCCAGGGTTTTTTCCAGGCGTTGGTGTTCGATCTGTATCTCCTCTAATAATCTTGATTTGGTCATCTTTTCTTCCACAATAGCCATCCTTATTTATCAACTCTGTGATTTATTCGCCTTTCTTCCTAACTTTCCCAATTTACCGATCATAAAATCAGTTCACCTTGAACGTCCACACGCATCCATCTTCTTCCCAGGTGATTTCCGTGGGAACAACGCCCATCTTTGTCGATGGGTGATTCCGGTGTGTGAGATGCATTTTCTCAACTTCGCATATCTCCCTGCCCTCAAAACCAAGTTCGCATTTAGCTGCAATCTCGTTTTGCTTCTTTAACCGCAGGCAGTTCTTGAAGCGGACCGTAATTTCGCCATTTATTGGTTCGGACACTTCATATTCTCCTGGTCCATGCATCATCTGGTCAGAATACAACACGGCATAAATTGCCTGCTTGAGAACGATGTTCGGGGTGAGCTTTGTGGCAGCTTTTCCCATCAGCGTGGCTAAAGGCCCCATGAACCTGCCCATCATTTTGCCATAAGCTTCTACCGTGTCATCGACCCACTCCTCGACCGTTCCCAGCCTCTTATGCGTTTTATAACTTATGGCGTGATCCAGGGTAAAGAAATCGTGTACTCTATCCCACTTCTCTTCAATGGACATCTCCTCCAATTCGGGTTGAATGGGTGTACCTTGATGTACCATACTTCAACTCTCCTTCATCCGATCATTTTTTCGCATTGTATTCAATTGTCACCTGTTTTACCCTGTCACTGTCGTGTACCTTCTCTGCTATGCCTTCTCCTTACGAAGGATATCGAAGCGCAAGCAGTATCTGTTGGTTGCTCTCAACCTAACTCCCGGATTACTCTGCATGGATTGCCAGCTGCAAAGACATCATCCGGGATATCTTTTGTGACCAGGCTTCCAGATCCAATGACACTCCTTGAACCAATCCTCACACCTGGACTGATTACAGCGCTGCCTCCTACCCAAACATCGGAGCCAATCTCGATTTCCTGTGCTAATTCCAGACCTGTTCTGCGCTCAAGATAATTAAGCGGATGTGTAGCTGTGTAGATTTGTACATTCGGACCAAATAACACATTGTCTCCAATGACCACTTTCGCAGGATCGAGGATCACGCAGTTGAAGTTAAAATATACTTTGTCCCCCAGGAAGATATTTGAGCCATAATCACAATAAAAGGGAGGCTCGATCCAAATATCCCTCCCGACAGAAGCGAACAGCTGGTCGATAATTGCCAGCCGTCTCTCTTGTTCTTCGTCTCTCGAATCGTTTAGCTCTTTGATCAAATCCCTTGCCTGTCGTCTCTCTTTCACCAGCTGAGAGTCTAAAGCATTGTACAGCTCGCCGGTTAACATCTTCAGTTTTTCAGTTTTCACTCGTTACGCTCCTTCAATTGGATGGGTGTGTAATGTTCAAGTAGTTGAGTTGTTCCTTTCCCGGTAGCAGCCATCTAAAATGAAGAGCACCCCAATCAGGAACAGCGGACCAGATATAAGCAGATATACTGGCCAACGGGAGGGATCCCAGAAAAGAGCGATATACAGCACACCCAGAACAATGAACAGGAAGCCACCAATCCTCTCCCAGCGCCAGGCAACCGCCAGGATAATGAGAATAACCGCAGTAGGAATGAGATGCATCACCAGGGCCACGATCGTCTCCCAGAAATTGTAGCCTTCCCCAAATATATCGAGAGCGAAAATACTCACTAATATGGCAATCAATATCCCCAATATCCGGGGGGACCAATAGAGGGCTTTATGGATATTACTTTTCATCCGATTATCCTTTCAAACTCCGGATTTGAGGTGCGCACAACAATGATCAGGATCAGATCGCGATGAGGCTATATCTCGCTTAACATTCATCAACTGCTGATATCCGGAAACCCAGAACATGCAGCACGTTCAATTTTCTACCAGCGTATTAATCATCTCGCTTTTGATCCAACCCTTAGGAAATGATGCAGATGGATTAGTCAATATATTGAGTGCTTTCCCGGCTCTTGATCTGATGGCGATGCTGCTGTCTGCTTGCAGCTGTGAGATGCGATTGACGATGCGATCGCTCTTTTGCGGGTAAACACGCCCAATAATGCACAGGCTGACGATCGCCCAACTTTTAGCGAACACACTTTCAGCCTCCAAAAGATCGAAGAGTGCGGATTGCAGCATATCGATTAGCTCTTCATATATGGCCAGGTGACCAAAGATCATCGCCAGATGCATCTTGACCATGGGTACCTGATCAGAACTGGAGAGATCAACCAATTCCAGTATGTGCGCAGTGATCAGATCCGGTCTCTGTCTCGAGACCTTCTCCAGCGCATCAGCTGTTCGCCCACGGATAACATCATCGGACTCGGATAAGCCTGCATACAGATCGTCAAACAGGGCCGGGTTCTGCAGCACTGCCGCAGATACTTCATCCGCCAATCCATCTGATCGAAGATCACCACCGGAGAGCCATACCAGAATTTCATTCATCAGTAATGTTCGGTACGGTGACAGATAGCCATCTTATTACCTTCTGCGCTTCCGAATTAAGAGCCAAAGCAAGATAAATGTTGAAAGCGGCCAAATCCAGGAAAGTTCTCCTGGCCCTCCGGGTCCTGTCAGAGCATCTGCCCTACGGATTCGAATAAGCCGGTAGCTTCCTAAAAGGTCTTTAAAATCCTCATCAGAGAGTTGTTTCGGATTGACACCAAATAACGGTCCTGCAAATCCGCTGGCGATGATCACCTGCTGGAGAGCTAAATGACTGTTTTCGTCATCGGTAACATCTTCTGCAATACCCGCCCATCGCTCATCAGGCAGCCAGAGTTCTACTTCCGGATGCACCATGATATTGCGGTACCAATCAGAAACTTTTCCAAAACCGGCCGTACAGTAGATATCACCGTTAACGATGGCGTAGTTCACTGGAGTATGGCGGACGAGACCAGTCTTTCGTCCAGTATGCTTGATGACCATGAGAGAGCCACCAAACGTAGTGCCATTTCCATACGAGCCCAAACCCAAACGCCAGAGCAGCAGCATAAAGCGATTGAAAATCTTGAAAATGATGCGCAGGTTGTCCTCATTTATGTTCATAGAACCTAACTGATATTCAGACATTGGAACTCCTTTCTTTTCAAACCGATGAACTATGAATTAGTATCTTGTAGATATAACAAATAAGAACCAATTAAAAAATGGCTCCGATTTATGTTAATCATGATTCTTCATCTCAATTCGTTCAACCACTACCATACCCCTGGCATCAAGCGGTAGCGTG
>JBEQLH010000293.1:0-4165 GCA_040326075.1 Anaerolineales bacterium | reverse complement strand
TTGATCGAGATAACACCTGAAAGTATTGGGGAGAGTATTTTCATCAAAGAAGAAGATCTCGGTGATAAAGTCCTCTCCGTTGTCTGTCATGAGCTTACTCATGCCTTTTCCTCCCACTTAAAGCTGCCCACCTGGCTGCATGAGGGATTGGCGATGGTGACTTCTGATCGCGGCTTAGAACAGCAGACTGTGCGGAGCGATACGCTGCTATTATTGAAAGAAACAAATCAGAAGGTGAAGTCAAGCGATAAGATCAACCTCAAGGCACAAACTCGCGAAGAGGTTGTTTTGATCTACGTAAGAGGGTATTGGCTGACCCGTTACCTGTGGCAATCATCACCCGACCTGCTATTGTCCCTTTTGAAGCAGCGCAGCGTCCCTGTTGCTGTAGAGAAAATAATCGCGGAAGAATACTCCATCGAGCCTGAAAAGTTTTGGCCGGAAATGGAAAAACGGGTGGTATCTCATTTCGAGGCCGAGTTGATTGAAGCGATCCCGGACAGATATGCAAAACGGGAAGCACCAAACGCGAATATTCACCGTTAAACCAAGCCCAATCAAAATAATCCATCCCAAATATAAGAGTCAAATTGCGAAATTCAAATAAACCAACCCTTGACTACTACGTATTTTAGTATACTATATTACCTAATACGTAATGGAACATAGTGATTGAGGTACAAAACTATGAGAGTATGGATCACACAACTACGCAAAGGGCTGCTCGAATTCCTGACCCTGAATATCTTGAACCAGGGTGAAACCTATGGATACGAGATCGTCCAAAAATTGAAACAACTCGAAGGAATGGATATAACAGAAAGCACGGTCTATCCAATCCTCGCCCGGCTGAAAAAAGATGGCTACGCGCAAGTAAGATCACAACCATCGCCAGGAGGTCCACCGCGGAGGTATTTTAATTTAACCACCAAAGGGAAATCTCGCCTGGTCCGAATGAACCATTACTGGGCATCGCTTAATAGATCGATCAACAAAATTCAGAAAGGAGGTTAACAATGAAATTAACAGCTGCGAGCGAGGATCGCATCAACCAATATCTCAATGAAGTCGAAATCAATTTAGGATCTCTTTCGAAAGTGGAACAAGAAGAAATCTTGGACAACCTGCGCGCACATATTTACAGCGAGTTAGAAAACCGAATCTCAGGTCCACCTAAGCCAGAAGATATCGAGTCTGTGTTGAATGATATGGATCCCCCCGAGTCATATGCTGACTCAACGGAAGGGTATCCAGCAGGGAGAGCAATGGAAAAGCATGCCTCCAGGCGAACGATTATTGGTGCGATTATCATACCTTTCGGATTGTTCCTTATGTTGTTGATCATACCGCTGAGCACCAGTACCAGCCCGACGCCAGTGAGCATATGGCAGACTATCCTCAGATTTACGCTGCTGCCTTTGAGTATTTTGGCACCCTTTGCATCCACTGCACTAGGTTTATTGGGAATTTCAGAAATACGCAATTCCAAAGGTGGGGTCTACGGTATGCCGCTGGCAGTTTTCGTCAGCCTCTTCTACCCCATCCTGGTCCTGGATTTGATACTCTTCATCATTGGCTGGTCCGTACTTGGTGGTATCGAAGGATGGGACTTCATCCCGTTGGTATGGTTGATCCTGGTACTGGTGATAGATTATTTCATAATCAGAACTACCTGGAGAGCAGCAAACAGGGTGAAATGATTTTCAGGATTACCAATACCGAAGGTTTTCTTCAGCCAAAAATTCGTACTGCAAATTCTGGCTCCCCTGCTGCTGCTGCTGCTGCTGCTGCTGCTTATGACTCTGGCATTTACTTGGGGTTTCACCAAAGACATCCAGGCCGCTTGACCTGAACTGTCTACTCAATATTTAGAAAGATTGCTTACAGAAGAAACCGGGTTTTTCGAAAAACCCGGTTTTTTGCGATCACCTTGATAATCCTCATGCTATGATTCTATTGATAGATCTACTTACTCTTTAGAATTTATTTTATATTGATAGCAATCCATGCCAAAGTAATGCGCCTGTCTAACAAATTGCATACCGATCTTCTTTAGGACACCCTGAGATGCGGTATTTTCCGGATGCACGATGCCAACAATCTCCCGCAGGCCAAGCGTAGAAAATCCAAAGTCCAATCCAGCAATTGCCGACTCGGTCGCCAGACCTTTACCCCAGTACGGTTTACTCAACAGATAACCAATTTCGATCTCATCCGTTTCGGGCAGGTACTGCAAGCCGCTCCATCCAATCAGCTGCTGTTCAGCATGCGGAACGACTGCCCACCAACCATAGCCATAATCTTGCCAGTGTTTGATCTGCCGGTCGATCAGCTTCTCAACGCGATCCCTCTCTGGCGGCTCCGGGTTGGAGAAATACTGCAAAACACCCGGGACACCTAAGATCTGGTGTAATGAATCCGTATCCTCGAAAGTAAACGACCGCAGGGACAAACGTGAGGTGGTGATTGTGGGTGGATCCATTTATTGTGAGATCAACATACCTGACATTCAGGTCCAGGAACGAAATCTTTTGCGGGCATCGCAGGTTGTGCTCCGATTCTGCCGGGAGTGATTAACCCCTTGATTCGTTTTATGGATGCGCCCAGACCGATATTGGCTCGGCGGTCGGGATTAACTCCCCTTAATTGGGAGAGGATTCTCGATTGATCGAGCAATTCTGAATGTCTTTCCCTGAGCATCACCACAATGGAATAGTGATTTTGATACATGCTGGTTATCCACTTTCTTTGTTCGAGACGAAGACAAACTTATTTGATCAGGACAAGGATCATCTAGCTTCAGGAGAGACCGGCTTGCGGCCAGTAATCGAAGCTGAGAACAAACCGATTTGTGGGATATCATCCAATAATTCCCCCTCACCGGTTTTCGCGGTCACCGTGACATCTTCAAATCCTACGTCTTCTAGGCCCTGGATATACTCATCCACCTGCAATGCGCCGGCAATGCAGGCTCCCCAGGCAACCATATCCTTGCGTACATTTTCCGGTAGCTCACCAGTGGTGACAATGTCTGAGACCGAAACGCGACCACCCGGCTTAAGTGTGCGGAACATCTCGGCAAAAACCTTTGGCTTATCCGGTGAAAGGTTGATAACGCAGTTTGAGACGATCACATCCACAGTATCTGCTTCGACTGGCATCTCTTCCAGGAAACCCTGCCGGAATTCAACATTTTCGAAACCCATCCGTTGAGCTGCTCCAGTGGCGCGTTCAAGCATCTCCTGGGTCATATCGAGACCAATTACATACCCATCTTCGCCAACCTGCCTGGCAGCCAGGAAGCAATCCAAACCACCACCAGAGCCGAGGTCGAGCACCACCTCGCCAGACTGCAGTTCAGCCAAGGTGATCGGATCACCACATCCCAGGCTGAATTCTGCTACATCGTCCGGGAGATCGGTCAGCAGCTCTGATTCATAGAGCAGGTTCTGAGAGGCATCCCCACAGCAAGAATCTGAATTCTGGGCCCGGTTGGCGTAGTATTTTTGTACCTCATCGCGGATAGAACCGGCCTGCTGCACCTGGATCACTTGGCTAGCGGATCCGCAGCAGGAGCTCTCGCCAATTGTTTCCCTGATTAGGTTTTCCTCTTTCTGATTACTGATTAATTCTGTTTTTGACATCTTAGCCTTCCTTTTTGAATTTTACATAGACAGCTGTCTATGAATTGGATTAAAAAAATCTGTAAATTAAGCTTTACTCATTGATGTTCATCTATGGATTATATTAAAAAAATTTGAGCCCTCCTATTCTTTGCCTTCAGTCCCAGATTTAATGACGATCATATTCCCTGCCTCAGATTGGGGAGCGAAGACCTCAAGCAGATTCCCACAGCACAAAACCATTCTGCCCTGATTAAGGCTGTAAAAGGTCTGCTTCCCCTCATTGCGCACATTCACCAAGCCAGCCTCGCGTAATACCGCCAGGTGGTGAGAAACCGTCGGTTGACTGACACCCACCACATTGACGATATCACCTACATTGAGTTCCTGGCAGCATATCAACTCCATAATCTTCTGGCGTGTAGGATCGGCCAGGGCTTTGGCGAATAACACTGAACTGTTGCTTTTCAAATCAATATTCATATCGACAACCTTCTATGTGATTCTAATCGATGATTATCTATATGTCAAGTGTCTTTTTT
>JBEQLH010000292.1:2952-4169 GCA_040326075.1 Anaerolineales bacterium | reverse complement strand
TTCTCCCTGTATCGCTCTACAGAATTTAACGAAGCAGATGATTTTATTGAAGCCAGCCTGGCTGCATCAACTGAATCGATCGATTTGATCACTGCCAATTTCTCGATGGAGATATACTGCATCATCAACCTGGTGACACCTGGTTTCTGCACGATCGAGGATTCAATGCCCTACATGGATGCCATCCTGGAAGCTTTGGAGGTAAATCAAACTCATGTGCGGGTGATCATGGAAAATGCCAATAGCTATGGTCTTGAGAATCGAGTCACCGCATCGATACTTTATCCGGAGCTGGTCCGTCTCGGTTTAGATCACCTGGTGGAACTGCGCTTCTACAATGGGAGATTACATGCCAAATCTGGGTTGATCGATGATTCGCTGTTGATCATCGGCAGCCAGAACTATCAGTACAGCGCCTGGGGCAAAGGCAGTGGGCTTGGTGAAAACGATATCGTTTCGACCGATCCAGACGCCATTGCCGAGTACAAAGCGCTGTTTGAAACCAAGTGGGAGCAGTCGATCCCGGTTACGGAAGCGGAATATGGATCTACTTCGAAATAATTGATTGCATAATTTATCATCTGCAAAATCGTAAACATCCTGAAAGTCGCGACCAAGCTAGCGATCTTATCAGGCGTACATTGAATTTTCCATCAACTGTGTCAGCTGGAGAGGGCATAAATTGCATGGGATTGACTTCATTCATTACATGAAATGATAATTTATGCGATAATAGTATGTGATAAAAGTCACATGCAATTCAAGGTGGCATTTGGTAGCATAAGTAGAATTAAACAATGCGAGGTGGAGTGGTAGGGGAAGCTGATGAAATTTGCACTTATCACCGGAATCGTTGCGCTGGCGGTGGTGGTCGGGGTAGGGTTGTACGTCTCAGATTTCACGGCCTATCTCGGCAGCAATCCCACTGCTTGCAACAACTGTCATGTAATGGACGCAGTTTACGAGGGCTGGTTCCACGGTTCTCACCAACAGTGGGCGACCTGCAGTGATTGCCATACCCCGCACGCCTTGATCCCCAAGTACATAACCAAAGGCATCTCCGGATATCATCATGTATCTGCCAATACGCTCGGAAATATTCCGGACGCCATCAGAGCGAAACAAGAGTCGCTGGATATCGTCCAGGAAAATTGCGTGCGCTGTCATGAAGATACTGTTGATAACACCTTTGAAGTGGCAATGGATTCGGAGCGATA
>JBEQLH010000292.1:1172-2852 GCA_040326075.1 Anaerolineales bacterium | reverse complement strand
TTCAACACCCAGAATACGAGCTTTTCACTGAAAACAGCACCCACTACAACGCGGGAGTGGCATGTGCAGATTGCCATATGCCTTACACCCGGGATGGTGCAGCCAAGTTCTCAACCCACAATGTAAAGAGTCCTTTGCTGAACGCTGAAACTGCTTGCGGCCAATGCCACACCGACGTAGGATATGTAACCAACCGGGTGTCTATCATCCAAAACCAGGTCAGCGAAACCATGATCGCCACCGAGGATGCCCTCATCGACGCCATCGATACTATCGAAGCTGCAGGAGCTGTATCGGGTGTGGATGCAGCCCTGTTGGAGGAAGCTCGCCAGATGCACCGGGAATCACAATTGCGTTGGGACTTTATCGCCGCAGAGAACAGCATGGGTTTCCATAACCCTGAGGAAGCGCTGCGCATCCTGGCTGCTGCGACCAACCTGGCTCGCCAGGCTGAGCTGAAGGCAGTACAAGCCGCTGGAACCCCGGATGTAATACAGACTGGAATCAATTGAGAGTTAGAATAAATAAATATACAAACGGGAGCTGCGGTGTGCAGCTCCCGTTTATTCATTATGGAAACTCCTTGGATTTCACTGCCATTCTGGATGATATGCAGCCCTGCCCAATCACTCTTTTCCCAAAAGATAATCTCATCTTGTACAAAGCTTTACAAGAGCATACATCTTTCACCTGATCTATAATAAACACACAGAGTTTATCATGCTCTTCCTTGTGAACAGATACAGCTCTTTACTTGACCGTTTGAACTTGGGCAAATCTCATTTATAGCTTAGAATAGGATTGCCAGTTACCCATATATATTTCAATAATCTTTTTACCAAGTCACAATTAAGCCGCTCTCATTCACCGAAAAAGGTCCCAAAAATGTTGGAAAAAATCGATCTTAATATAAATATCCCCAAGAAGGAATACAAGAAGATTTTTCCGAAATTACGTAATCAACTTTTCGCATTACAGAAAGCCTCCTGGGATGCAGAATTACCTGTGATCATCCTTTTTGAAGGGTGGGACGCGGCCGGAAAAGGGACCTCGATCCAAAATCTGGCTTCAAGATTGGATCCACGGGGATTTAAGCTCTACCCAATCCGGGCTGCGCGAACATATGAAAGCGAGCGACCATGGTTGTGGCGTTTCTGGTTGAAAATACCCGGTCATGGTGAATGGGCAATATTTGATCGTTCCTGGTATGGGCGCACTCTGGTAGAGCGAGTAGAAGAACTGATCCCTGAGAGCGTCTGGCGGCGGGCTTATCGTGATATCGTTGATTTTGAACGCACCCTGGCTGATGATGGTTATCTGATAATCAAATTCTTCCTGCACATCAGTCGGAAGGAACAAGAAGATCGTTTCGAAAAATTAATCGACGACCCATTGACAGCCTGGCAGGTATTATCCGAAGATTGGGAACATCACAAACAATACGATGAATGGCTGCTGGCCTACGAGGAAACTTTCGAGCGCACGGAGACCGAATGGGGCTCATGGACAATCGTCGAAGCAACCAATCGCCGTTATACCAATGTCAAAATCTTCAACACGATCATCGAATCTCTACAAAGACAGTTAGCGCTGATGGATGCCCTTCCTGATCCAGCTTATTGGGAAAGCTCCTCAGAAGATGATCGGAACAACCTCCAGGATGAGGACGAGATTGAGGAA
>JBEQLH010000292.1:0-1072 GCA_040326075.1 Anaerolineales bacterium | reverse complement strand
CGACCAGTCATCATGGTGTTTGAGGGATGGGACGCGGGTGGAAAGGGAGGCGCCATCAAACGAGTCACCGAGAAATTAGACCCGCGCGGATACGTAGTCTACTCCATAGCTGCGCCGCAAGGTGAAGATGCTGCCAAGCATTACCTCTACCGTTTCTGGCGCCGGCTCCCCGAGGCTGGACAAATCGCAATTTTCGACCGCAGCTGGTATGGTCGCGTAATGGTCGAACGAATTGAAGGATTCTGTTCTGAAGGAGACTGGAAACGGGCTTACCGGGAGATCAACCAGTTCGAACGCCAATTGGTCGATTTCGGCGTTATCCTCTTCAAATTTTGGATCCATATCAGCAAGGATGAGCAAATGCGGCGTTTCGAATCCCGGGCAAACGATCCACTGCGCAAATGGAAATTAACCGACGAGGACTGGCGCAACCGGGAGAGATGGGATATATACTCGCAAGCTGTGGATGAGATGCTGTTGAAGACCAGCACGGTCACTGCTCCCTGGACGATCGTCGAGGGGGACGATAAACATTACGCGCGGGTCAAAGTGCTCAATACGCTGGTGGGTAAGTTAAGCGCAGAACTGAACTATGACCCATATTCAGAAGAAGCGTTTAAATCCAAAGCTATGTCAAAAGAAAAGAAGAAAAAAAATAAGAAGAAAAGTTAAAGCAGATATTAATCAGGGAGGCAGCCATGCCGCCAGAAGAAGCAACAAAAAAAGAAAAAGAAGAGCAAGAAGTTGAAGTTCAGGTTGACCTGAATGACCCGAATTTGTTTCTCAACCGCGAGTTGAGTTTGTTGGATTTTCAAGGGCGGGTGCTGGAGGAAGCGCTCGACGAGAACAATCCACCGTTGGAACGCGTCAAGTTCATGGCATTTGTAGGCAACAATCTGGATGAATTCTTCATGGTCAGGGTGGCGGGACTTAAGAAGCAGATCGCGGCAGGTGTGGTGGATGTGCCCCCGGATGGGATGACACCTGCAGAGCAGCTGGCAGCCATCCGCAAGGTAACCTTGCGGTTGATGACCGAAGCTCAAGAGAGCTTTCAAAATGATCTCATTCCCTT
>JBEQLH010000291.1:2005-4179 GCA_040326075.1 Anaerolineales bacterium | reverse complement strand
CCATACAATCGGGTGGCTATAATTCCCTCCCGGTATGCCTCTTCATCGACGTCTACCACCTCAGCTTCACGCAGCACCGCTGACCGGTCTTTCAGGTATACAGCAGCCAACTCACCGGCCGCATGAGGATGTGTTGCAAAGACTGCTGAATGGATCTTGACTCCAGCTGGAATACCGATTACGGGAACGTCGTTGCCAACAGCTCGATGAATATCACGCGCGGTTCCATCGCCACCGGCGAACAGGATCACATCCACCTGCGATTCCATCATTACCCGTGCTGCCAGGACGGTATCCTCGGGGGTAGTTCCACCCGCAGTTATCTCACCAACCACGTGTGGAGCAAATCCCGCCTCACTGGCAGCATCCTCACCCATCTCACCCGGTGGCGCGAGGATCTCGAATTCACTCAGCATCTCACCAAGCACCTGGAGGCATTGTTGGGATCGCTTCCCAGCTTGAGGGACCGCACCCAGCTTTAGCGCTTGCTGCTGGATTTCAGGTCCATCACTGCCTTTTAATCCTACCCTGCCGCCGATCCCGGCCAGCGGGTTAACGATCAAACCCAGGCGTTTTGTTTCCATGTTATTTCTTGGAACTGGTGACCACATTCTCTAACTTTGTTCCTGCTCAACTTTCCTTAAGTAAGCTCTCCAGGTCACCGCCCATGTTTCAGGATCATCCAACATTTCGTGTTCCGTTTTATGCACCGTGCTGTTGTGCGGGGCAGTCTTTATCAGCTCAGGATTCGTGTATGCCTCATCAGCTATATGCTTGAGAATGGCTGCGTATTCATCCAGGTCAGCTTTGGAATACGATTCGGTAGGCTCTAAGGTCATCGGCTCGGGTACTACATAGGGGTGATGGCTGGTCCAATAATGAGTGCCGAAATCCGCTACCCGCAGACCGATCTCCTCAGAATGTACACCAGTATCATTGGATAATTGCTCCCAGCTGTAGCGCACTTGCTCGATTCGGCGTTTACCTGTCGCGTATGGCGCACTTACCCCTCGAATTTCAAGGACTTTCTTCATCAGGTAATTGTTGTTGAGCACCGCCACCTCCGCCACCTCCCGCAATCCGTCCGCCCCCAGGCTCATGATCCAGGCATAAGCCCGCAGCATGTTTGGGGTAACACCATAAAAGGGTCCAATCTTGCCGATCGAATCAGGTCGCTCGTAATCCAGTGCATATTTACCGCCATCGAATTTGACAGTTGGTACCGGCAAGAAAGGAGCCAATTTGCTCGTCACGCCGCTGGCGCCGGCTGCAGGTCCTCCACAACCGTGTGGTGTGGAAAAGGTCTTGTGCAAATTGAAGTGGCATAAATCAAAACCAGCTTCCTTTGCGCGGGTGATCCCCAGGATGCCGTTAGCATTAGCCTGGTCATAAGCGCACAAGCCACCCGCATCGTGCACCACCTGCACAAATTCTTCAATCCTGGGATTGAAAATGCCAGTATCCTCCGGATTGGTGATCAGCAAGGCCGCCGTCCGCTCTGAGACAGCAGCTTTCAAAGCCTCCAAATCGGGATATCCATCCTGATCCGGATAGAGTGTGATCACTTTATATCCAGCTGTCTTTGCACAGGCCGCGTTGGAAGGGTGCGAGAAGATCGTTGTGATCACCTCATCCCGCTGAGCAGCTGCCCCTTTTTTCTCGTGGTACGCCCGGATCATCGAAACATTAGCATATATCGCCGCTGATCCTGCTCCCGGCTGCAGCGTGAAGCGATCCATCCCGGAAATCTCTTTCAAGAAACCTTCCAGGTGGTAGATCACTTCTAAGACCCCTTGGACAGTAGATTCATCCTGCAGTGGGTGCAGTTCGCTCATCTTTTGGGAGCGCACAAGCTGTTCATTCACCTTGGGGCTGTACTTCATTGTGCAGGTGCCCTGACCAATATCGATATTGAGATCGACTCCCAGGTTTTCCTGAGAGAGGCGGGAATAATGCCGCAGCACATGAAGCTGTGACATCTCTGGCAGTTTGGGAGGTGAGGCACGCCGCATTTGCTCCGGTAAAGTAGCGGCCACGTCACCTACTTCTTCGCGGATTCCTTCTTCCACTTCCGGCACCAATATTCCACGCTGTCCAGGCTGGCTGAGTTCGAATATTACCGGTTCATCCCACCGGGCCTGGTGGAATCGCCGCAGGGGAGGTTTCTTGCTGAT
>JBEQLH010000291.1:0-1905 GCA_040326075.1 Anaerolineales bacterium | reverse complement strand
ATGCCTTCCCCTATCTCAAGCATCCCCTGGGGACCCATTAACGCCAGGTACACGCCAGCCGTAATACCCCATAAAGCTGAGGCTGTGCCGACCCATTCCCTCCCTCCTTCACGTTTAGCAAAAGAAGTTCGTTCATAAGCCACGTCGCCAAAACCATATTCACCTTCAACAACGGTGGGTGCTACCCCAAACAAGCGCGAGGGGTATTCCATGACGAAAGTTTCCTCGTCCCTGGTGGCGATAAAACCAGCCTGGCCGCCGCCATACTGCATGTGCATCCCTAAAGGTTGGATATCACCACACACGATATCAGCCCCATATTCAACGGGAGGATTGAGGACACCAAGCGATATTGGATCAACACTGACTAGGATCAGAGCACCGCAACCGTGGGCTAATTCTGCAATTTGATCACCCTGTGTTTCTATTAAACCCAGATAGGATGGATTCTCAAAATAAACCGCGGCGATATCATCAGATAGATTCCCTTCTAACTCTCGTATATCAAGTAATCCTGTATCTTTATCGAATGGGATTTGTTGGATCGCAATATCAGGTTTGAGATAATCGAGGATCTTTGAGAGTTTATCGGGATTAATCGCTTGATGAATCAAGACTCGTTTTCGACCAGTGATCCTGGATGCCATGCGCAAGGCAGTTGCAGAGGCCTGGAAGCCATCATAAGTGGGCACATTGACCACATCCATGTTGAGCAGCTCGCCCATCATGCTCTGGTATTCAAACAGAGCCTGAAAACGACCGTGATCGTCGTAGGGTTCGCCTGCATAAGCAGTCAGGAATTCACCCCGTGAATTAATCTCATCACAAACTGCAGGCACATGATGCTGGTAGCAGCCTGCCCCCAAGAAATTGAGCTTCTCGCGAGAAGTTTGGTTTTTCGCCAGCAGCCCCTCCACGTGCTGGACCAAATCATATTCTGAGAGCAGTGGGTCAGGTAAATCCAATTTACCCTTAAAGCGAATGCCCTCTGGGATATCTGCAAAAAACTCCTCGATGCTGGAGGCGCCCACGGCGCGCAACATCTCAGCTTTCACCGTTGGTTCAGAATTTGGGATATAGGGATAAACAATAGGTTTATCTTCAGGCATAGATCACTCCTCTCAGGGTATTTATTTACTCCCCTTTGTAAGTTATATTACGTTCAGGGGACAGGATCTGGTCAACCAGGATCTCATTGCTATGGAGCCGCATTACAGATCCTGATTTCTTTTTTAGATAACCTTGATGATACACGCCAACAGAACATTGGCACTGATATATATTTTACTTGCAAGATGCGTATATTAATCAGTCTTTCGCAATAATCTCAGTATCTAGTAGACTGTCAAAGGTCATTATTAAATTACATAGTACTAGGACTGGCAGTCCTGCTGTGGAGACTGAGATAATCATAAGCGCATATTGACTCTATAGAATATTTCAGTGAGCAGCTTTGAAGGACTGCCAGTCCTCTTATAACTTTATTCTAATTTGAATACCCAGCAGCTTGCTACGTGGGTTCCAATCTTTTCCAAAATCAGTCCCGTAAGGGCAAAATTCTGTAATACCCCTCAGCAAGCCGCGGGGCTAGGAAGTTTGAGGATTTTGGTAGTTTATTCGTTTTGGTGTGTCCTTCGCCCTTCACTTCGTAAAGGATGTAGCTCCGCTCTGGAAGCTCCCTTCGGCTCCACTAAGTTCCGCTCATGATGTAATTAGCGATTAGATATTATTCTTTAGTGTGTCGTCCTGATGCAACGGGAACCTCCTGAAGAAAAATGGTTGGTAGGCAGGGAGTGCGAATGAAACATTTTGCCAGGCTAAAATAGCACTTATGTTCTGTTGTGTAAAGGGTGGGAAAGGAAAATCCCCCAAACCCCCAAAGGGGGCTAATGATTTTGAGTCTGT
>JBEQLH010000290.1:0-4189 GCA_040326075.1 Anaerolineales bacterium | reverse complement strand
GCACTTCCACTAACACCAGCCACTATTGGGAAAAAAACTGCTAAAACCGCAAGCTGAGCGATTGTTTCCTGAAATAAGCTCAATACTAGTGCTGAAAGCATTGCTGTACCAAGATTTAGAACTAACCAGGGTAGGCGTGCCCGGAGTGAGGAAATTGGAGAAACATCGATGGACAATCGCTCGTCAGGGACACCACCCAACCGGTACATGTCTTCAGTTTCTTCTTCTTCCAAAACATCGACCATATCATCGTGAGTTATCACACCCAGTAAATGGTTGGCATTATCAACTACAGGTAATGCCAGTAAATCGTAGCGTGCCATCAAGCGAGCTGCAGCCTCCTGGTCTGTATCTGCAAAAACTGAGATCACTTCAGGATTCAAAAGCTCATCT
This sequence comes from Anaerolineales bacterium, assembly GCA_040326075.1. Classification (GTDB taxonomy): domain Bacteria; phylum Chloroflexota; class Anaerolineae; order Anaerolineales; family UBA4823; genus PFL25. The sequence continues at coordinate 3,796 of JBEQLH010000290.1, read as the reverse complement.
ATGCAAGTCTGAGTGGACGCTACCACAATTTGCAGCAAAGAAACCACACCAACCAATTTAATGTCATCATCGACAACATATAAATAATATGCGATTTCTGCTTCAGGAATGGTATTTTTTATATGTTCAATAGCCTCTGCAGCTGAGATATCTTTGTGAAGAACAATCTCAGCCGAGGTCATTAACCCACCCGCTGTTTCATCTTGATGCTCAAGCAGTAGGAGAATTCCGTCGGTATCCTCAATTGAGGACAGAGCTGAAGCTAATTGATCAGGTTCCATGTCGCCAAGGAGATCCGCAGCTTCGTCTGGCTCCATCTCATTTAATATCCGTGAGAGATCAAAAGCTTCCAGACGTTCCGCGACTTCAATTGCGTCTTCATCATCTAATTCTTCCAGAATATCTGCTGAATCTTCTGGTTTCAAGCGTGGAAGCAGTTCGGATTGTGAATGTGGAGACAGTTCTTCGAATACATCTGCCTGATCAGGTGGTCGTAAAGCTTCAACTAATTCCACCGCCCGATCCCAATCCTCGGCAGTCAGCGCTTCACGCACCTCGTCCAAGATAACATTCATATCAGTTATTTCTACCACTGGTTAACCTCCAGCTCAAAGCGACAAATTACTCAACAATATATCATTCTTATATTCAACAATATATGGTAATTCTCTTGTTTTTCTACTTCCACGGACCAGCATAATAGTATAACCCAGCCCCGACACCTTTCATCCCTGGAATTCGTGCCACATCAGATAGCCTGATAAATTCAAGATTCATGTATTCTGGTTCCCAGGTTTGCCTCGAATCTCTCTCTCCCTGTTCTCACAAGAATGTCCGGTCTAAAACATATAGGAAACAATTCTTATACTATCCTCAGCCAGACTATCGACATTGGGTTTATAATCCCATTTACTTCATCGATAGTTTCCTGCAGATCTCACAATAAAATCAACCCGTACGAAAGTCCAGTGAATTATCTCTTCCCAGGATTATTTTTTCTTACGGACCACCAAGCAATTATTTTATCTTTGCAGGAGGATCCTAATATTGAATTATATAACTGAATACAGTTGCTTGGAATAAAAAAGGAATCAGGAGCCTTCTGGATGTAATTCGTTCAAGGCTCTCTGAGTTCGACCGATGAGATGAAGTTTGTTCAATACGTTGCTGAGATGCCGGTTAACCTTATTTTCGTTTATCTGTAATTCTTCTGAGGTTTTTCGATTCGAAAATCCTTGAGCAATCAGCCCTAATACTTCAGTCTCAGATACCGTCAGGGACCATGGGGAATGATCACCCAAGTTTTCGAATGTCCTCAAATTACTCAATATTTGGGTAGCCATTCTTGGATGTAAGCTAACCTCGTCGTTTACCGCTCTGCGGATAGCTCCAGTTAAATTATCCATTTTCATGTCTTTCAATATACACGCGTGAGCGCCTGATTTATATGCTGAGAAAATCAGCTCCTCATCATGTGACGATGTAAGCACCACAATTTTTGTCCGAGGACTAATCTTCTTGATGATACAGGTTGCCTTCGAACCATCTATGCCGGGTAATATCAAATCCATGAGCACTACATCAGGTAAATTCTGCCTGGTGAGCTCAATAGCCTCTTCACCGGAAGCAGATTCACCAATTACTAAAAATTCTGGTGATGATGAAAGATACGCCCGCAATCCACTGCGCACGACCGCATGGTCATCAACGATAATAATGCTTATTGGTTCATTCACGATAAAGTTCCATTCCTAGGTATTCTAATCTTCGATCATCACATCCGATAGTGGTGGAAATGGAAAGTCAGTCCATATATCCATCTTTCCCATTTAGGGTTGGCGAGGATCACCATCGAGAGAATTATTTCCATGATTTGGTCCATTTTCGAATCCATTTTGAGCGTTGTCTTCAACTTGCTCAAAACCTGATAGAAAATCAGGAACAGTTTCCTGAGGGAATCTAGGCCAGGTAAAGCCGATAACAAACAATAGAAAGATCAGGATCATCCAACCGATAACAGGTTCATATCGAAATATATTCAAAATAAACCAGGCATATACCGGGGCTTGGAATAATTTTCCTAAAGCCGAAAGTATCCCAAGCCGCCAAAACAGAATGCTCCAAAACAAGATATAGATGATGCTCAGGGAAGTAATGAGATAACCGGCTGCTGTCATAAAAATCAACAATCCAACCGCGACTGACAGATCGAAGTAGAGATCGTGATCTCCAATCCAGGTTCTAAATGAGACTCGACTGCGGCGAGCGAGAGCACCATCAATTACATCACTGGCCCACGAAACAATCATCAGCAATGCTGCCAGCTGCAAACCGTCAGCTCCTCTCGACCATCCCAGCCAAGCTAAACAGGCTGCCAACAAAAACCGGGAGAAGGTTAGAAAATCAGCAAAATATTTCATAGCGATCATAGTCAACCTCCTCTATCGTGTTTGTAAAAAAATCATCAATTTGAACAAATGGAATTACTTAGTTCCAATAGCCAATGGAGAACCGGCGGACATACAATTAATTGCTCACTCAAATCCACATCTCCTGAATTCCAATTTATCAGAACACCCGAAGAACATCCTTACTGGTTTATCATCAGTCTGACTTATGACAATCTGTAAAGAGCATTGATAGAATTGTTCTCACCCTTAACAATACATCGATTTCTGTTATACGCATTACCCATGAGAACGGTTTAATACCCTACTCTGGAGGGGTTTTCCGTTATCTCCTGGACAAAATTTTATGATGGCTGTCCCCAATCAGGATAATAAAACTCCTTCCCATGAATTTTCCAGGGAAGGAGCCCAATCTACTATTTTAATAATTAATTCAGATGAACGACACTATCCTTGTGAATCTCTCTTCACGATTCCCTGCTGCCAGGCATAAACAGCAGCTTGTGTACGATCTGCAAGGTGCAGCTTACTCAAAATGTTGCTCACGTGACCTTTTACGGTATTCTCACTGATCACCAATTCTTCGGCGATCTGGCTGTTTGGATAACCGTTGGCAATTAACATCAGCACATCCAGTTCGCGCTCAGTCAACGCAGTATACATATCATCATCCACCTGGTTTTCTGAGCGGATGTTTTGTAATACGCGCGCCGCTACTTTAGGATGGAGAATTACTTCCCCATCATGAGCTTTTCGAACAGCATCTGCCAGTTTGTCCATCTTCATATCTTTAAGAATGTATGATATTGCCCCTGCTTTTAATGCTGGGAAGATCAACGTGTCTTCATGATAGGAGGTCAACACAACAACCTGGGTACGGGGGCTTATGTTCTTCACTATACGAGTTGTTTCCACGCCATCCATTCCAGGTAAAATCAGGTCCATAAGAATTACATCCGGAATATGCAGTTTGACCAAATCAACAGCTTCTTCGCCGGAATAGGCTTCAGCAACAACTTTAAATTCGGGAAGCGAATCCAAATAACCACGAACACCTTTACGCACCACTTCGTGATCATCAACAATCAATATTGTGATTGGATCAGGCATTAATTACTCCTTGCTATTAGGATGGCCTTAGTTTTACCCCAACCTCAACGGGTGCAACCACTTTTATCCGCGTTCCAGCTCCAGGCTCACTTTTGATATCGAATTCACCATTTATCAGTTCAATTCTCTCATCCATGGAACGTAAACCTAGCCCGGATGGTTTTTGGTTGATAACAAAACCCACACCATTATCGCTTATCTGGACTTCAATTGTATCTGAGTTATAAGTAATAGAGATATTTACCTGCTTGGCTTGACTATGGCGAGCAATATTCGCT
>JBEQLH010000006.1:32702-36310 GCA_040326075.1 Anaerolineales bacterium | reverse complement strand
CCACCCAGGAATGCGTCGGCATTATCTGAAGCGCTTATTGAAATACTTGACCATCCAAATGGTTATGGGGGTAATCAACAGGAAGTGATTGATAATTTCTCTCCTGATACAGTAGCGGCACAATATGAAGCATTGTTCGATCAATTAGTTGCACATTAAAAGTTCACAGATTTACTGCCCGGACCTCCTTGAACCAAGATAAAATTAAATCATGACTGAACAAATCCCGGATGTGCAATCAAAATTTAATAAGGATTATTTTTCATCCGGACCATATTCAGGGGTGTCGTTCAATCGCTACAGCCAATATTGGTGGTCAAATCGTTATTACGCCATGTTGGTACGAAAGTATGGACCCCAATCTGGCAAAATTTTAGAATTGGGTTGTGGTCTGGGACATTTACTTGGCTGGTTAGTCGATAAATTTGATGTGTATGGCGCGGATATCAACCAGTGGGCGCTCTCCCAGGCATCTCGGAATATCCCGCAGGGAAAATTCGTCCTTTTAGCGGCAGAGAACTTGCATGCATTTCCAGATGAAGTCTTTCAGGTAGTGATCGCCAAGCATGTTGTAGAGCATTTACCTAAACCGGAGCTGGCAATTTCGGAAATCAGCCGAGTTTTAACCCCTGGAGGATTATTGCTCCTGGTTACACCTAACACTGATTCCTTGGCACGAGCTGTGAAAAAAGAGGATTGGATTGGTTATCAAGATCCAACCCACATAAGTTTATGGTCTCCTACCAAATGGATTGAACAATTACATTCAAATAAATTGAACCCTAGAAAAGTCTTCTCAGATGGATTCTGGGATGCTCCCTATTTTTCCTGGCTGCCAACATCTCTTCAGAAGTTATTGTTTGGGGCACCAGGTGGGCTGCAGGCTGTGTTTGGTTGGAGTTTCATTCCCCTACGGATGGGGGAGAGTATGATCGTCCTGGCTGAAAAAGCATGAACGATGAGCTGACTGTACTCGATTACGTAAAAGCCTTACTTACTCCTTGGCGCGGAGCACCTCCACGAATTCCACCGATCGAGGCAGCAGAGGATGTTGACGAGGATAGGACCACGTTAATGGATTCTGAAGCTGTTAGCCAGGCAGCTTCTCCGATAGAAGAACAATTGCCCTCCACACCAATTCCAGAGACGGCAACTGGCGCGGCAGTATTTCCCTGGCGAGCATTTATTGCTATGGGATTGGCGGTTGCTGCACAACTTTCTCTTGAACCAGGACCGGGCAGGACATGGGTTTTAGGTCTGGGATTGTATCTCTTTGCAGCTGCCTGGGTAGTTTGGGCGAATTTCAGGAAAGAATGGGTTTTACCTCCTTACCGGGCTGTTGAAAGTCGGGCAGATCCATATTCAATACACCGGGTATATCTCTGGATAGGTATCGTGTTTGTCAGCCTGGCTTTTCTAACTCTGGGGGGAAACCGGTTCACAACGATCAATGTCTTATTATGGTTCTCCGCCATGGTGTTCATCGTGTTGGCATTCTGGCTGCCAAATCCTCAACCAAGAGGATCGTTATTGGAAAAAATTCAGCAGATGGTCGCCAACAGGGAATGGGATTTGCGGATATCTCGCTGGTCTATTGTTCTCCTGATTGCGGGAGGGTTGGTCATATTCTTTCGTGTATTTCGCCTTTGGAGCGTTCCTCCAGAAATGGTGAGCGATCACGCTGAGAAGTTATTGGATATCTGGGAGCTGCTCCAAGGGGAAACGCTCATATTCTTTCCACGCAACACAGGACGTGAAGGGCTCCAGATGTACCTTACGGGGGCAGTCATAAAACTTTTTGGAACAGGTTATACATTCAGTAGTCTCAAGGTCGGCACTGTGTTTGGGGGATTAATCACCCTGCCGTTTATTTACTTGCTGGGAAAAGAGCTCGGCAATAAGCGTGCTGGTTTGATAGCATTTCTGTTTGCTGGAATTGCCTACTGGCCCAACATTATCTCTCGAGTTGGATTGCGTTTCACCTTGTATCCGCTATTTGCAGCTCCCACCTTGTACTTTCTCATTCGCGGTCTTCGTCGTTCGAATCGCAATGATTTCATTTTGGCTGGTCTATTTCTAGGTCTCGGTTTGCATGGTTACACGCCCTTCCGCATCGTTCCAATCGTCATATTGGTTGCAGTGGGTTTATATCTACTGCATTCTCCATCAAAAGGATTTCGAAAACAAACCCTGCTGCATTTGGGATTATTAACCTTGGTTTCTCTAGTCGTTTTCCTTCCATTACTCAGATTTTGGATTGAAAATCCGTCCATGTTTAGCTTCCGGACATTCTCGCGATTGGGATCCATTGAAAGTCCGCTGCCTGGTCCCGGCTGGCAAATATTCATAAAAAATCTCTGGAATGCAGTTACTATGTTTGGGTGGAGTAATGGGGAGATCTGGCCTGTCTCAGTTCCCTACCGACCCGCCCTGGATGTGCTCTCCGCGGCATTGTTCTACCTGGGAATTGTATTAATCCTGGTCAGGTATATTCGACGAAGGAATTGGTTGGATTTATTCTTGATTTTAACTGTGCCATTGCTAATGCTTCCGTCTATCTTATCCCTTGCATTTCCTTCAGAGAATCCGACCTTGAATAGAACTGCTGGAGCTATTGTTCCGGTTTTCATCCTGATTGGGCTTTCCTTGGATGGATTCTTAAAGGGCATAGAATCCGGCTTTTCTGCACCATTTGGGAAACGTTTGGCATGGGTTGTTTTTGGATTCTTCTTCATCTGGTCAGGAGTGAGCAATTATGACCTGGTATTCAACAAATATCAGGAGAATTATTCTTTGTCATCCTGGAATACCAGTGAAATTGGAGGTGCGATCAAAGATTTTACCGGTACGATTGGCAGCCAGGACAGATCGTTTGTCGTCGCTTATCCACATTGGGTAGATACGCGATTAGTGGGAATTAATGCTGGATTTCCCACCAGAGATTTCGCTATCTGGCCGGAAGAATTGTCGACAACCTTGGATGTTCAGGGATCGAAATTATTCATCCTAAAACCGGATGATTCAGAGTCGCTTGCTTCTCTGCAAAACCTCTACCCGCAAGGTGTCATACAACGATATGAATCTCAAATCCCAGACAAGGATTTTTACAAGTTTTTTGTGCTGTCGGATTGATTTGTTGAGGGATTAAATATTGAAGAGCAGTTCACTTATGGATGAACCAATCGAAGAAAAGCGCTCGGGAAGACGCAACCTGATTATCGTTGGTCTTCTGCTTACTGGAATAATTCTGGGAGCAGCTTTTTTACGATTCAGAGGTTTATTGTGGGGTGAATATCAGTACCTCCATCCTGATGAGCGATTCTTAGTTTGGGTTGGTACAGATATTTCTCCTGTGGATAGCCTGGGTGAATATTGGGACACAGCGAACTCGAGTTTAAACCCACATAATCGAGGGCATGGATTTTACGTATACGGCACATTGCCGATGTATTTAGCGCGCTACTTTGTTGAGTGGATTTACGGACACTCTGGTTTCAATGAGATGACTAATGTAGGGCGCTTTCTTTCAGCGTTTGCGGATTTGCTATCGGTCTTGCTGGTATTTCTCATTGGAGAAAAAGCTTATAACCGCCGGGTAGGGTTATTGG
>JBEQLH010000006.1:11158-32602 GCA_040326075.1 Anaerolineales bacterium | reverse complement strand
CTCGTTTTTTAGAAATCCATTGTTCTCTTTATCTCTGGGATTTGGAATCGCGCTGGGTTTGGCCGCATCATCCAAGGTAAGCGCCGCGCCTGTGGCAATCTTACTGCCAGCCGCAATGTTAATTCGTATAACCAGCCTCAGAGGGGACAATAGACGTATATTTGCCCAAGAAGCGTTTGTGTATCTCATTCTGGCCGGATTCGTGAGCCTGTTGATTTTCCGCGTATTTCAACCAATGGCATTTAGTGGACCTGGCTTCTTTGGAATCGAACCAAACCCTGCCTGGCTGGCGAACCTGAGGGAATTGCGAAACCAGGCCGGTGGAGATGTGGATTTCCCACCAGCGCTGCAATGGGCTAGACGACCAGTTTGGTTCGCCTGGCAGAATATTGTCTTGTGGGGGATGGGCTTGCCATTGGGATTGTTGGCATGGGCTGGATTTCTGTGGATTGGATGGCGGATGATCAAGGGTGAATGGCGAAAGCATATTTTGCTGTGGGGATGGACAGCTTTAATCTTCACCTGGCAATCTTTGATCTTCAACCCTTCAATGCGCTACCAGCTTCTGATTTACCCGATCCTGGCGATCTTTGCGGCCTGGGCTGTATTCCGGATTTATGGTTGGAGGAAGAAGGAATCAAGAAGTCCTGCTTTTGCTCCGGACAATAATAATGAAGTGAGCACTTTATCTGGTGAGATTAAATCCAAATCTAATAAATGGGCTCGCTCTCTCGCAATCATTATCGGTAGTGGTGTATTAATTGCTTCAGCTGTTTATGCATATTCTTTTTCAAATATTTACACTCGACCGATCACGCGGGTCGGTGCATCGCGATGGATTTATCAAAACATTCCTGGACCGATTAATTTACCGATCAAGACACTTGGGGGGGATTTCAACCAGATAATCTCCTACCCATACAACCACATCATCAATCCGGATTTTCCCTTTGCAAGTGGATTCACAGCGAAACAAAGCGGGGAACTTACAAGCATTCGATTGGGCGGGGTGATTGACCCACGAGCTAATTTCGGCGAAAAAGATTTCAGGGTGAAGATTTCTGAGATCCCAGGGGGTGGAGCAGAGACTGTGACCCTGAGCGCTGCTCTATCACCCGGCGAGCCTGGGTCTATTATTTCCTCGCTGGCAACCCTCAACCAACCGCTTGAAGTGGAAGATAGTCAACAATATTTTATTAATTTGAGCTTACCACCTGGTCAAGGACCAGTGATTTTGAATGGCAGTCTTGAAGTAGCCATTCAAGGTGAACAAGTGTATACCGAATCGATCCCCTTAACAGATGCTCTGGTTGATTCGACCAGCCCTTATCTGGCGGATTTTTCAGCACCAGGAGATGGTGTACTAACGGACGTATTGATGACTATCAATTCGCCGGAAGTCCCGGTTGAGAAATCGATCCTTCTGGCTATCTTTGGTGAACCGGAAAGTAGAGAACAACTTGCTGTCACGAGATTATCAGGTACTTTCGAATCTGGTGGGGAAGCCGATGGTTACAATTTGCCATTAAATAACCCTGTGAGCCTGGAAGAGGGAAAGGAGTATACGCTCCATGTGAGTTTGGAAACGCCTGAAGGTGAAATCATTCTTCAGGGAACACCGATTGCTAATGAAGGCGCCTGGGATGATGGATTACCGGTTCGCCTGGATGGTTATGATGGTTTTGCGGGTATTTTTGAACCAGGTCTGAATTTTGATATGTACGAGGATGACAATCCAAATAAGCTGTCACGATTCTATGACATCCTGGATCATACCCAATACATCCTGATCAGCTCAAGTCGCCAATGGGCGAATTTACCCCGCATTCCGGAACGATTCCCAATGACAAGCGAGTATTACCGCCATTTGCTAGGCTGTCCCCCTGAAAAGAGCATTGAATGGTGTTACAACTTTGCCCAGGTGGGCAGCTCCAATGGTGATTTGGGTTTTGATCTTGTGCAGGTCTTCCAATCAAATCCTGCGCTCAATGGGTTTGGAGTGAATGACCAACCATCGGAAGAAGCCTTTACAGTCTATGACCATCCAAAAGTCTTGATCTTTCAGAAAAGTGCAGATTATGATCCTGAAAATGTCCGTGATCTACTCGGATCGGTTGATTTAACAAAGGTAGAGCATATCACACCAAAGAAAGCGGGCACATTACCTAAAGACATGATGCTGCCATCAGACCGGTTATTTTCCCAACTGGAGGGTGGTACCTGGTCACAGCTTTTCAATATCGACGCATGGCTGAATCGCTGGCCCATCCTGGGAGTGATCGGATGGTATCTAGTAGTTGCTGTGTTGGGTTTTATCACTTACCCCCTGCTGCGCCTGGCACTTCCTGGTTTAGCTGATCGCGGCTATCCCCTCGCGCGGACAGCTGGTATGTTATTTCTATCATACTTTGTATGGCTGGCTGGAACGCTTAATATTCCCTTCACCCGTCCGACCATCACCGTTGTGTTTTTGTTATTGCTCGGATTATCCGGAATAATAATCTACATACAACGGGCAGATTTACGTAAAGAGTGGCGCGAAAGGAAAACATATTTCCTGGTTATTGAGGGATTGTTCCTGGCATTTTTTGTGTTTGATTTATTGATTCGTCTTGGGAATCCTGATCTTTGGCACCCGTGGAAGGGTGGTGAAAAGCCAATGGACTTTTCATACCTGAATGCAGTGTTAAAAAGCACTACATTCCCACCATTCGATCCCTGGTTTTCCGGGGGATATATAAATTATTATTATTATGGATTTGTGTTGGTGGGGGTACTGATCAAATGGCTGGGAATAATACCATCAGTTGCTTATAACCTGATCATACCGACATTATTCAGTCTTATTGCGATGGGTGCATTTTCACTTGGATGGAACCTGATCTCTGCAGGGAGATCTGTATTTAACCGCAGGGGATCTCTATTCAAATCAATACCCTTTTTCACCGGTTTAGCAGCCTCAATGGGCTTAGCTTTACTTGGGAATCTTGGCATAGTTCGCATGATTTTCCAGGGTTATCAACGCCTGGCAGCACCTGGAGGAAATATTGAAGGCGCGAATATTATCATGCGCATCATCTGGGCGGTAAAAGGTGCATTACTGACCTTGACCGGTTCCTCCTTACCTTATGGAATTGCGGATTGGTATTGGCTCCCCAGCCGGGTGATCCCCGCACCAAATGATGTTGAACCAATCACCGAATTCCCATTTTTTACAGTCCTCTATGGCGATGCACACGCGCACCTGTTCGCATTACCGTTGACTTTACTTGCACTTACCTGGGCGCTGTCAATCATTTTTAGCAAAGGGTGGAGACAGGATCCTGGAGATACGAAGTTGAGCTCTCCTCTTCTGATCACGGCGAGTTTGCTGGTTGGTGGATTGGCGATTGGAGCTTTACGTCCAACAAATACCTGGGATTTCCCGATTTATCTAGCTCTGGGACTCATCGCCATTGGTTATGCTGTTTGGAAGTATCACCAACCAACAACCTTGTCAAATGGATTATCACCCAGAATAAAGCGGATCATGCTCGCCACTGGCGCCGTGCTGCTCCTGGGTTTATTGGCATTTCTTCTCTTCCAGCCCTACGCTAAATGGTATGTTCAAGGGTATACGGATATTGCAGTATGGAACGGCTCGCACACACCAATTTGGTCCTATTTAACTCATTGGGGAGTCTTCCTGTTCGTGATTATTTCCTGGATAATTTGGGAAACCCGTGAATGGATGGCAGCCACACCGTTATCATCGCTCAGGAAGCTCACACCATATAAAGGGATATTGATCGCTGGGGGGATCATCTCACTACTATGGATGCTGGCCTTGCTTTTCATGGGAATTTCAATCGCCTGGTTTGTCTTACCGCTGGTGATCTGGGTTTGTATTTTAATATTTCGCCCTGGCATCTCTGATGCAAAGAGAGCTGTGCTGGTCATGGTGGCAGCAGGTCTATCTATGACCGTGATGGTGGAGATTATTGTTCTCGTGGGGGATATCGGTCGCATGAATACTGTGTTTAAGTTTTACCTGCAGGTGTGGACATTGCTGGCAATAAGCGCTGCAGCCGGGTTTGGCTGGATCTTGATGGCATTCTCAAAATGGGTTCCAGGTTGGCGAACTTTGTGGCAGACGACTCTTGTTGTCCTGGTGGCTTCAGCGGCGTTGTACCCATTATTAGGAGGCACAGCAAAAATTAAGGACCGCATGGTTGAAGGAGTGCCTCTCACATTAGATGGAATGGCTTTCATGGAGTATGCTGAGTATGATGATCTTGGTACGAAGATGGATTTAAGCCAGGATTATCGCGCCATTCGTTGGCTGCAAGATAACGTTCCCGGATCACCCGTGATTATTGAAGGCAATATGGTGGAATACCATTGGGGAACACGCAACACCATTTATACTGGTCTCCCAAATGTGATTGGTTGGAACTGGCACCAGCGACAACAACGGGCTTTGGCTTCTGAAGAATTGATCCCTGATAGGTTATCGGATGTTTCCGAATTCTATTTAACAACGGATCTCACAAGAGCAAAGACGATTATTGACAGTTATGGTGTAAAGTATGTTATCGTCGGTCAATTGGAGCGTGCCCTTTATCCCGGTCCCGGTTTAGAGAAATTCAATACACTTGATGGTGTTCTTTGGCAAGAGGTTTATCGAACCGAAGATACATCAATCTACCAGGTGGACGAATGAATTGTTTGTCGAGTAATTTTCCCTGATGGTGAATTTCCTGCTCTGGTATATCTGCATCACGTTGATCGGCCTGGTTACTTTTCCATTAGCTTACAAATTGTTTCCGGCGCTTGCTGACCGTGGTTATGCTTTAAGTCGGACTTTAGGTTTGCTTGTATGGGGGTACTTCTTCTGGTTACTGGCTTCTCTTGGAATCCTTAGAAATGATATTGGAGGATTACTCCTGGGTTTATTTGTATTGATCGGCCTAAGTTATTGGGCATTCCGGACGATCTCTGCTGACGAGCTGCGCAATTGGTGGAATGATAACCGCCGTTTGGTGGTGAGCGTTGAGATATTATTTCTGTTTGCGTTCGCGGGTTTGACAATTATCAGAGCAGCGAACCCGGAAGTGTTAGGCACCGAGAAGCCAATGGAATTGGCATTTATCAATGCCATCCTTCGTTCACCGAATTTTCCCCCCCACGATCCCTGGCTCTCAGGCTACGGCATATCTTATTATTATTTTGGTTATGTCTTGACAGCTATGATTGCCAAACTCACAGCTACTCAAGGAAGTGTGGCTTTCAACCTGGCATTATCCTTGATTTTTGGATTAAGTGCTGTCGCTGCATATGGGATTTTGTATTCATTGCTTAAATCGTTAAGAGCAAAACTGGACTCACCCTCCAAATCTAAAAATTCACATAACTTGAGCTTATCTCTGCTTGGACCGGTATTTATATTAATTGTTAGCAACCTGGAAGGATTTCTAGAGGTGCTGCATGCGCGGGGTCTTTTCTGGAAACCTGATGAAACTGGGCAATTGACATCAGATTTCTGGCGATGGCTGGATATGAAGGAATTAAGTCTTCCACCTTCACAGCCATTTTCATGGATTCCATCCCGCTATCTCTGGTGGTGGCGAGCTTCCAGGGTGGTTCAGGATTATGATCTGGCGGGAACCTGGCGAGAAGTTATCGATGAATTCCCTTTTTTTTCTTTCTTGCTTGCAGATCTCCACCCTCATGTGTTAGTGATGCCATTTGCTTTATTGGTGGTAGGGATCAGCTTGAATATATTTTTGGGTGGAGGAATGGGGTCCTTTCGCTGGCTTGGATTTAAAATCAACATCAATCCACTAACCTTTTGGTCCAGCGCGCTGGTAATTGGAGGCCTGGCTTTTCTTAATACCTGGGATTTCCCCATATATATATTTATGTTTAGTTTGGGATACGTGTTATGGCGAGCAGCCTCCCAACCTGCACAGAGAGAATTAATAAACGTTAGTGATGACCAGACTGCTGAAAGTGAACCTGAATATTCTGGGGATATCTCTTTGTTCACATTAGTAAAAGAATTTCTAATGATAGCTGTTGCCCTGGGCATCTCGGGCGTCATTCTTTACCTCCCCTTTTATATTGGATTCTCATCTCAGGCAGGTGGCATTTTACCCAACCTGGTTTACTCAACCAGAGGAGCTCACTTATGGGTCATGTTTGGCTCTCTGCTCTTACCGATCTTCGCATATCTATTATTTTTATGGAGACGCAATCGAAACCAATTTTATCTGGGTCGAGGATTATTATTAGCATTGGGTTTACTGCTATTCTTATTGTTTTCATCTTTACTCCTTGGTTTGGGAATCGCTAGTATCCCTCTTTTAGGTAACATTTTTGTCAATTCATTGGGAGGTGAAACAGGTAACGGATTGTTCCAGGAATCCATCATCCGCAGAATTTCAGGCCTGGGTTGGGTTACCTTATTGCTGCTGTTGAGCTTGACGTTTGGATCATTAATAGCGCTGCTAAGACCCAAAATAATATCGTCCGACCCGCCAACCGCTCATCCAGAACCGGCAAGTGCTGAGGTTGGAAAATTAAAATATATTTCGCGGGCAAAATCCCATGATTTTGTATTATTGTTGATCCTTATGGGGGGTTTATTAGTGCTGTTTACAGAGTTTTACTTCCTCCGGGATCAATTTGGATCGCGGATGAATACGATATTTAAATTCTATTACCAGACCTGGATACTGTGGGGGATTGCAGCGGCCTTTGGAGTATCCGTGTTATTGAAGGAACTGCGCCGTTATTGGGGAGTTGGTTTTCGGATCGGGTTGGTAATCTTGTTCATCATGGCGTTGGCTTATCCTCTAATGAGTATATGGAATAAAACCAATGGTTTCAATCCTTCTGGAGGTTTCACGCTGGATGGTGCAGCACATTTAGAAAATAATGCTCAGGACGAAATGGCGGGAATCCGTTGGCTTGAAAACGCGCCTCCTGGAGTTGTGCTCGAAGCTGTAGGCCCCCAATATTCAGAATATGCGCGCGTGGCGACATACAGTGGGCAACCAAACGTCTTGGGATGGGCTGGTCATGAAAGCCAATGGCGCGGCGGAAGAGAGGAAATTGGGACCCGTGAAGAAGATATTGAGTTGATTTACCGGACCAGTAATTGGGAAGATGCAAAAGGATTGCTCGACCTTTATAATGTCCGCTATATCTTCATTGGCTCGTTAGAACGCCGAACATACCGGGTGAGCGAAACCAAGTTCGGACGATTTTTGGGGGAGCCTGTTTTTGAATTGGGTCAGGTGTCGATCTATGAGCTCCCGAAAGAATTTGACACTTCCGAAACAAAATAGCTTTACATGGTTACTGTGGGAAATAATCACAGTGATGTTTTTTATCCTTTTCATTGATCCTTGAAATTGGGTATAAAGTTTGGCCGAGAAGATACAGTTATAATATTGATGGTTGAATAAATGAAAATTAACCGCATAACTATTGAACAGGCGCTCTTTTTCCTGATCTTGCTGGTGGCTTTGGGGGTACGCCTCTCGAATATTGGCGTGGCTCCACTTTCTGAAAGGGAGTCAATACTTTCTTTGGAAGCATTTCAAGTATCCAATGGTGAAAGTACAAATTTTTCACCTGGGCCGGCTTACTCACTGCTGACTGGCACAACTTTCTTTCTCTTTTCCGATAACAACTCATCTGCGCGCATTTGGTCTGTGCTGGCAGGATGCTGTCTTGTGATTTTCCCATATCTTATTCGTTCCTTGATCGGTCGCAAAGCGGCGTTGATTATGGCTTTGGGATTAGCACTTGATCCGAGCTTGGTTGCCTTTTCCCGAATGGCGGGCAGTGAAATATTAGCGGTTGGATTTGGAGCATTGGCTCTAGGATTCATATACAATCGAAAGCCGATCCCTGCTGGGATTTTTAGCGGTTTGATGTTTCTAAGCGGACCAGCTGCTATTCAGGGTCTTCTAGGCATTGGATTTACCTGGTTGCTCGGAGGTATTTTATCGAGGTGGGTTAGCCTGGATCCATTTCCAGGAGCTAAGACTATATACAAAAACGACGTTGACCTCAGATCAGGTGTTCTCGCCGCGGGAGGTGTATTCCTGGTCGTGGGGACATTGTTCTTCCGATATCCACAAGGACTCGGGTCGGTAACGAGCATTTTTCCGGCATATATTGAAGGCTGGATTAACGCTTCTGGGATACCTATCTCACAGCTGCCGACAGCCTTACTTTTATACAGTCCAATTGCATTGATTTTTGGTTCAGTAGCAATAGTTCAGGGTGTGCGGCGGCATGAGTCAGTATCACTATGGTTGGGCTTGTGGGCAATCGTCTCATTAATCATTGCTTTAATCTACCCTGGTCGACAGGCCAGTGATTTAGCCTGGGTTCTGGTACCTCTTTGGGCCTTGGCAGCCGTTGATCTCGCAAAATACTTCCGGCTTGAAGATGCGGAACTTCTCCCAGCACTCGGACAGGCATTTTTAATAATGTTATTAATGGCTCTTGGGTGGTTAAACATGGCGGGGTTGAGCTTAAGTGGTGGAGATGAACAAACTTTAAGATTACGGTGGGCAGTTATCGGTGGAACGATAGTTCTTGGAGCTGTAACCACATTTCTCATTGGATTAGGATGGTCAATCAAGACCGCCCAGCAAGGTCTCGTTTGGGGCCTCCTTTTAGGTCTTGGATTCTATGGTTTTGCTACCATGTGGGGAATATCCCAATTACGTCCCAATGGTGAACAAGATTTATTAGCTCCCTATCCGGTGGCAAAAAATGGTGGTGACCTGCTTATTACGCTCGGTGATCTTTCCGAATGGCAAACCAGTATACGGGATTCTCTGGATGTTGTTGTGACCGATTCATCAGCATCTTTGCAGTGGGAATTAAGAAATTGGCCAGAAGCTCGATTTCTCACCTCTGTTCCTGCAGGAGAGCTGCCTGCTGTAATTATCAATTCTGAAGATCAGCCATCACCAGATCTTTCGATTGGCTATCGAGGTCAGGACTTTGCCTGGTGGGCTTCCCCAACCTGGGAAGGTACTCTACCTGAAAATTGGCCCAGCTGGTTTGTTTTTCGGAATGCTCCTCTAATCCAGAGCCATGTAATTTTATGGGCTCGTGGTGATCTCTTCCCGGGAGGAATCCTCACCCCAGCAGAAGAAGAATCTCCACCGGTAGTGGAGGATTTCCCGATTGAAGAAAGACCTGAAAGATGAATTCGAACAAGGGAATTGTAAATGTGCATTCCTGAAATCATAGCAATCGACGGTCCCGCGGGTTCAGGAAAATCAACCGTTGGAAAATTACTTGCAGAACGCCTGAAATTTCTCTACTTTGATACCGGTGTTATGTATCGAGCTGTCACTTATTCAGCTCAGCAGCGGACGATAAATGTTGAGGATGAAGTGATGGTATCAAAATTGGCGGAAGAGATAAGGATTGATGTCCACCCACCATCAATAGATGATGGCCGAAACTGTGATGTATTGATCGATACTGAAGATGTTACCTGGAATATCCACAGCCCAGAAGTGGATGCACAGGTTTCGATCGTCTCCGCATATCCAAAAGTGCGAACTGCATTAAGCGCTCAACAGCGCCGGATAGGATTACAGGGCAAGGTCGTTATGGCGGGTCGTGACATCGGTACTGTGATCTTGCCCGAGGCAGATTTGAAGATATATCTTGATGCTTCTCTTGAAGTTCGGGCAAGAAGAAGGTATAACGAACAGTTACAACGCGGGGAAAGTGTTGATTTTGAATCCATCTTATCCATGCTGGGTGAACGAGATCGAATCGATTCAACCCGAGAAGTTGCACCTCTCAAGATAGCAGAAGATGCTGTTGTAATCGACAGTGATGAATTGAGTATTCAAGAAGTTTTTGAGAAAATTAAGCAATTGTCGGAGAGTCCCTGTGCCGGATAAGAGTGAGAATAACCACCAGCCGCTAAGAGTAATAATTTTCCGCTGGATCTTCCGACCAATATTTCGCTTGATATTTCACTTGATAAGTGATGTGCATATTATTGGACTCGAAAACATTCCGAAAAATGGTTCCTATATTATTGCCATAAACCACATTTCAATCATCGAACCTCCATTGGTTATCGCTTTTTGGCCAAAGGCTCCCGAAGCTGTGGGCGCTAGAGAGATATGGGAGCGCAAAGGTCAAGCATCATTGGCAAGATTCTATGGAGGAATTCAGGTCCACCGAGGAGAGTTTGACCGCCAGGTGATTGAATCCATGATTCAGGTTATCCAAGCTGGACATCCATTACTGATCGCACCTGAAGGGGGTCGTTCTCACAGCCCTGGGCTGCGTCCGGCACTTCCTGGAGTAGCGTATGTGGTTGATAAGTCAGAAGCGCCGGTGCTACCCGTTGGAATTATTGGTTCAACAGATGATTTTCTCCATAAAGCATTAAGACTTAGAAGACCGGTCCTTGAGATGCGGATAGGGGAGGTGATCACTCTTCCGAAAATCGTGGGTAGAGGAGAACAGCGTCGAGAATCTTTGAAAAGAAATGCTGATACGATCATGTATAAAATTGCGGAATTGCTACCATCTGGATATCGAGGGGTGTATGCCGACGGAAACTTCAGTCTCTCCAAAACCGCGTAGCGAAGTCCTGAAGCCGGGGATGACCCGCCTGGCACATTTGACCTGGGGGCGGAAGCTTTTTCGCCGATCAGTTCATTGGCTTTCGAGATTCCTTGTATTTCTTTGGGCGCGTTCCAGTGTGACCGGTTTGGAAAATATTCCCAAGATTGGGCCAGCATTGTTAGTGTCCAATCATCTCGGTGATGCGGATTTAATTCTCGGGTTTGCGTATACACAGCAAATTGTTGAACCGTTCGCAAAGATTGAATTGTATGATATACCTCTTCTGGGTTGGATATTAGATATTTATGGAGTGATCTGGGTGCGCCGAGGGCAGCCGGATCGCAGGGCATTGCGAGTGGTTATGGAGGCCATGAAGCAGGGCAGAATGGTGGGCATTGCACCTGAAGGTCGGGAAAGTTTGACTGGAACTTTAGAAGAAGGAACAGGTGGAGCGGCTTATATAGCATTGAAAAATGGTGTGATGATCGTCCCAATCACATTCACCGGAACGGAGAATAACCGCGTCTTCAGCAACATGAAACGCTTGCGCCGAACTGATGTATCCGTGACAATTGGAACTCCTTTCAGATTGGATCCGTTACCTGATAAGCGCGCCGCGATCAGGGCTGGAACAGAGAAAATTATGCATACTCTTGCCCAACAGCTGCCCCCTGAATTCCGAGGTGTTTACGAATTTGAAACCAAATGACAAAATGAGCGTTAATAGTAGTAGCCATCTTAATGAAAATAACTTGCTCCGGAATGGAAAATATACTCATTCTGATTGGAACAAGCGACGCCGTTTCTTTCGATTTTTATTAAGGACACTTGCCTTCACACTATTGGTTCGATTGGATCATGTCGAGGGGCTTGATAATATCCCTGAAGAAGGTCCGGGAATTTTGTTGATGAATCATATTGGGTGGGTTGACGCGATTGTGCTGGTCCATGTGATGCCTCGCTTAATCGTTCCTCTAGGAAAAGTAGAAGTATTCGATTATCCAGTTATAGGCATCTTTCCGCGCTTATGGGGAGCGATCCCGGTCCAGCGGGGAGGAGTAGACCGAAGGGCTGTGCAAAACGCTCTCGAAGTCCTCAAGAAGGAGGAAATTATTCTGGTTGCTCCTGAAGGCACAAGAAACCCACAGCTGCAAAAAGGAAAGGAAGGCTTTGCTTATTTGGCAAGCAGATCCGGTGCTCCAATCATCCCTGTCGTCATTGAGGGCTCACCCGGGTATCCGACGGTCCGATATTCGCAGAGGTGGAGAGAGTCTGGAATAGAAGTAAAGTTTGGGAGACCTTTTTGCTATCGACCTGAATATAATCGTGCCGGGAGGGAGCATTTGAGGAAATTAACTGATGAGGCGATGTATTATTTGGCAGGGATGTTGCCGGAAGAACGCCGTGGTTATTACTCAGATCTGTCAAAGGCCACTCAATCAACGATTGAAGTGATTTAGAATCGAATTAACCAATTTATAGGCAATAACAAATCGAGCTCGATTTTACAAGTAATGACAATCCTTATCACCAATCCTGTCTCTTTCGACCTTCCGAAGAATGTTTTCGGGTGGATAGGTGTTTTCGTTTTCCTTGGGTTAACAATCTTATTGAATCGTCAATGGTGGTCATTCAATCAACCCCTGATCGGTTGGAGACGAAGAACGTTTTTATTCTTATTATTGAGTGTCCCAATCACGGTTCTATTGCTTCCAAGTTTTCATCTGCCTCTCAATCGTCCTGGTTTTGAGATTCCATTGTTTGCAGCAGTGCCGCTGTTTTTGGCAGCTGGTTTTCTAGGACCAGCATCGGCAGCGGTCCTGGGCCTGTTGTCTGGTTTGTTGATTGCTATTTGGGGTGATCACAACCTGTTTTTCATTCTTGAATTGTCGTTTCTTTCTTCATGGTTGGGATGGATGTTTTTTCAAGAATATAGGACGCCATTCTTCAGGGGACTTCGACATCCAATCCTGGCAGCTTTATTCATCGCTATAGTTTATCCATTTATTTATTTGATTGGTTCAATAATACTTGGTCAGGGATCACTTGCCCTGCGTATAGAAAATACGCTGAGCTATACTTATTCGGCTGCGTTATCCCTTGGGTTGGTTTTCTTATTCGGTGGGATTATTGCCGAAGTTGCTGCATTGAGATTCAAGTCTTATTGGGGTACACAACGATCCCTTCAGCCATCCCCTGGTGAAAGTAAGCTTTCTGGCAGGTTCCTTTTCATTGTTATCCCATTATCATTAATCTTGTTGACAATATTAGTCATCGGGGACTGGGTTGTAGCAGGAAGAGCTGCCCGTCAAATGTTAGAAGGGCGGATGTCCAATGCAGGTGATATGACCGCCAGCAGTATCCCATTTGTTATTGAGACCGGACAAAATCTAATAATCAGCCTGGCAGATGAGCTAAATTATGATCAATCGGGGGAACGCGTGCAGGAATTCCTTGCAGCTGAAAGACCCAAGATCCCATACTTTAGCCAACTCATCTACCTTGATCCCGAGGGGAACCTAATCGCAAGCGACCCGGGTGACGCAATAAGTTCTCCAGATTTATCTCAGGGAGAAATTAATGGTATTGAATTAGCCTCATTCGTCCCGATTCAAATCATCTCAACCAGTCCTGAATCCGGTGGCACAGCAGCCTTGCTTTCGTTTTTAGCAGGTGTTAGGGATTCGGAAGGGGAGCTGCTCGGAGTGATCATTGGGCGGAGCGATTTAGCAGCCAACCCCTTTGCAAAACCATTGCTGTCTAGCGTTGGAAGTTTATCAACTATAGATGGCGAGGGGATGCTCGTTGACGATAATGGATTATTTCTTTACCATCCCGATTCCAGCAAAATTATGACTCCCTACACCGGAAGTCGGGAGACAACCCCTCAATTCTTTGAGGCAACTTCACCTGATGGTAATCGGGAGTTGGTCTACTTCCGAGAAGTAGCCGGTCGATGTTGTAGTGTGATCATCACTGTGCCTGCTCAATACGTCCAGGAACAGGCGATCAATATTGCCATTCCCCTTCTGGGAATTATCACAATTCTGTCCATAGCGGCGATCTTCATCTTCCGTTTTGGATTACGCTCAGTCACCTCTTCTCTCCAAATCCTGGCTGATGAAGCAGACCACATGGCTCATGGTCGGTTAGATAACCCATTGTTATCTGGAGGGGAGGATGAAGTCGGTCAATTACGACGGGCATTTGAGAAAATGCGCACCAGCTTGAAATCCCGTTTGGATGAGCTGAATCGTTTATTATTCGTAAGCCAGGGAATCGCTTCGACATTTGAAATTGAGGAATCCTTGAAACCTGTCCTGGAATCTGCCCTGGTAACTGGGGCAACATCAGCGCGAGTTTATCTGATTCCATACATTATCCCAAATTCAGAAGGTGGGGTGGACGTTTCTCACCAATATGGATCTGGACCTGAATCTGACAAATACGCGTTTATGGATGAGCAAATAACGGCACTGGCTGAAAAGCAAGATATCTTAAAATTATCGAATTTAACCAGACCGCGCATCTTTACAATTCCAGAGGATTTAACACCACCGAAGGCTATCCTGGCTGCTTCCCTGCGTCATGAAAATCTATACTATGGTTCTTTATGGATCGGATTCGATCAGCCACACCAATTTTCGGATGAAGAAGTTCGCTATTTTGTCACACTCGCTGGACAGGCAGCCCTTGCAGCTGCAAATGCACGTCTGTTTCTTACCGCAGAGATCGGTCGCCAGAGACTGGAGGCCATCCTGAGTTCAACACCGGATCCAGTGCTGGTTACCGATCAACATGAAAATCTCCTGCTTACCAATCCAGCAGCTCAGCGAGCATTTGGTCTTTATGATGAATCGATAACCGGGAAGCATATCTCGGAAGTCATCACTCATGAGGAAGTATTAGCTCTACTTCGTTCAGCAGAAGAACACCAACAGTCAAGCGAGCTTAATTTCAACGATGGGAGAACCTATCTGGCTACCGCCTCAACAGTTCAGGTCGAGGGTAAACCGGTTGGTAGGGTCTGCATTCTCCGAGATGTATCCTCATTCAAACAGCTTGATGCATTGAAATCGGAGTTTGTCTCCACTGTCAGTCATGACCTTCGTTCGCCACTTGCTCTGGTACAAGGCTATACCTCCATGCTGCAGATGGTGGGAGAATTGAATGATCAGCAAACCAGCTATCTAAATAAAATTATCCTCGAAACCGAGAAGATTACTCTCCTGATTACTAATTTATTGGATTTGGGACGAATTGAGGCTGGCGTAGGTCTCAAATTAGAGAAAAAATCGGTTGAGGATGTGATTGATCGTGTTGTAGCTGCCTCTCAAATGCAAGCTGACCAGAAACGAGTTAATTTGAGCGCGGAAACAACACAAACCAATCTACCTTATATTGAAGCTGACCAGGCTCTGCTGCAGCAGGCTTTGAGTAATCTTGTTACAAATGGCATTAAATATACCGAATCGGGTGGTGAGGTAACCATCAGCCTGGAGACAGATGATGAGCAGGTAGCTTATCACGTAAGGGATACCGGTATCGGTATATCTCCAGCGGATCAACAACATCTATTTGAAAAATTCTACCGGGTGTCAAATAAGGGAGGGCCAGAAGAAGAAGGTTCTGGTTTAGGCCTTGCGATTGCTAAATCTATCGCTGAAAAACACGGAGGACATGTGCATCTGGAAAGCCAGTTAGGAGCTGGCAGCACCTTTTCTCTAATTATTCCACTCAAACAATAAATATCAGGAGATGATTGCTTTGGGTAAGTGCTGTAGGTTTAACAAAATCATTCAAGATCGATTAATTTTTTATTCAAAATGAGATATTTGTACTTTCAATCAATAGAAACTTGAAAATCTGAACATAATTCAAAGGAGATCAAAATGAATATTAACGACATAATTCCTGTTGAAGAAGTGAGGTCTACTTGTGAAACCCTGGGATTACGTGATTGGACAAAACTTGAAGAGCCGCTGGTTCTTCCCGAAGAAGCTGCGATAATTCGCACTGAAGTTGGGGCAGAGGCATTAATGGTGAGCGAGGCTTCATTCAGAAGGGGGCTTGAAATCGAGCTTGAGCATGGTGTGCAGTTCTCGGATACAAATGTTACAAATAATCACCCAATCTTGACTGGGATGATTGTAACTGCTCACTTGAAAGAATCACTGGATTATTATCAAAGATTAGAAATTGCTGAGCTGGAGGGAGATATTTTTAACGCGGTAAGGAAAAACGACGATAAAAAGGCTGCCTCGAAATACAAGCAGCTGGTCCAGGCTCGTTTAGATTTAGCCCAAGAAGAATCCAGGAATATCGAGTTAGCGTGAAGGAGGAAAATTGGCCTGAATGTCCAATAGTGGGAGTGGCAAGCGGGTATTCTTGAAAAACGCTTAGGTTAGCATCTAAAGTGTGACAACGAACTTGATATCAGAATAAGGCGACGAGTGAAGATCATCCACCGAGCTTTCTGATTTAAAACCAGATTTTCCACGGTCTATTTTTACATGAAGAATTTGTTCTCGATCTAATCCACGGGAAAACTTATCAAAAATTGGACCTGCATAAATGTTTGGTGAAGATGAAAATAACATAAATATTCACTAAATCAATAAAAAACACCTTGACTAAACTGGACAACATTAAGTATAATTCAGGCACATGCTGAATAATGAGGTGAAAATACGCTGTGAGCGTTTGAGAGGATTTCTCAATCGCTTACTTTTGTTTGTTTATTAAATAGAATCTTAATCATTTAGTTCCCGTAGATAATTTGGATAAATTACGCTTCAGACGATAAACAGCTTTACATTATGCTGTATAGGGGAATTATTGTCTGTGTTGGGAAATAAACAATTCGCGAAGACACAAAGGAGGCACACGAGTGGAAACCAAAGGGTTAACCTCGCTGCGCATTAGTCTGGCTTCACCAGAAACAATTAGAAGTTGGTCATATGGTGAAGTACTCAAACCTGAAACCATCAATTATCGACGCCTGCGTCCAGAAAAAGATGGATTGTTTTGTGAAGCAATATTCGGTCCAACTCGTGATTGGCAATGTTATTGTGGAAAATATAAGAATATTCGCTATAAAGGTATTGTTTGCGATAAATGCGGGGTAGAAGTAACCCGGTCATCAGTTCGCCGTGAGCGGATGGGTCATATAGACCTCGCAGCTCCGGTAGCCCACGTGTGGTACACCCGACGTGTCCCATCTTATTTGGGATTGTTGCTTGATATTTCTCGCAAGAATTTAGATCGGGTACTTTATTTTGCCCAGTATGTTGTTACTTATGTTGATGAGGATGCACGTCAGAAGGCGTTAACCCGGTTGGAAGAAAAGATCGCAGTTTTTGAACGTGAGCAGGGTGAACGGATGAACGCTGAGATCCTAGCTATTAAGACTGGGCGGGATACCAGTGCCGAAGAACTCCAGAATAAGAATAAAGAGGTCGAAGCAAAATTCGATGAGGCAATAGCAGAAAAGCTTGATCCTATTATCAAGGCGGGTCAGCGACTAGAGCAGAACCTGCAGGAAGATATGGGTTCCAAACCCCGTGCTGATATTCACTTTCCGGATACTGAGATAGTTGTTGTCGATACTAAAGAAACTATCGCTAACAAGCATATCTCAAAAGTTCAAAAGATCGTCAAAGACCAGTTAGAAGAGTTAGAGGGTGGCTTAAAAGAACAAAAGCAAGTTGAACTTGACCTGGTTGATGAGGAGCTGGAAACCCTGAAAGCTCAAACTGACCTGGATATGGAGCAGCTGCGCAACCAGCTTGAAGATGAAGCTGCTGTATCTCGCGATCAAAATACCCGATTACGAGATGAACTACTTGAACTTCGTCCGCTGACTTTCATGGGCGAGAGTCGATATCGGGAACTGAAATCGCGCTGGGGTCAGGTATTTCGGGCGGATATGGGCGCGGAAGCCTTTTATGATATTTTAGGCCGGCTCGATTTGGATAAATTAGCCGAAGAGCTTTGGAATGAGGTCCGTACATCCCGCAGTAAACAAAAACGGAATAAAGCTACCAAACGACTTAAGGTCGTCGAAGCATTCCGCCGGTCTGGGAATAAACCTGAATGGATGGTACTAACCATACTTCCAGTGATTCCTCCTGATTTACGACCAATGGTGCAGCTGGATGGTGGTCGCTTTGCCACCTCTGATTTGAATGATTTGTACCGTCGGGTGATCAATCGTAATAATCGTCTTAAACGTCTCTTGGAATTGGGTGCACCGGATGTGATTGTACGCAACGAGAAGCGTATGCTGCAAGAAGCTGTCGACTCGTTGATCGATAATTCTCAGAGAGGTAAGGCACTTTCACGGCGTGGTCGACGGGAGCTAAAGTCACTCAGCGACATGTTGAAGGGGAAAAAAGGACGCTTCCGCCGGAACCTGCTCGGAAAACGGGTGGATTATTCAGGACGGTCTGTAATTGTGGTTGGACCGAATTTGAAACTTGACCAATGCGGTTTGCCGAAGAGCATGGCTCTGGAATTGTTCCGACCGTTTGTCATTTCGCGTTTGGTTTCTCAAAATTACGCTGCCAATGTACGGGGAGCTAAACGCTTTATTGAACGCAACCGCCCCGAAGTTTGGGAAGTTTTAGAAGAGGTGATCAAAGAACGACCAGTTCTGCTAAATCGTGCACCAACCCTCCACCGGTTAGGAATCCAAGCTTTTGAACCAACGTTGATTGAAGGCAGTGCGATTCAATTACATCCCTTAGTGACAACTGCATTCAATGCTGACTTTGATGGGGATCAGATGGCCGTCCACGTGCCTTTATCGCAGAAAGCTGTCTGGGAAGCGCGGCAGTTAATGCTGTCTTCCCGGAACTTGCTGAAACCTGCGGATGGTGAGCCAATCATCAGTCCTTCCAAAGATATGGTCTTAGGCGTTTACTATCTGACAACCGAAGGTGCGAATCACAAGCGTCGTGGGGATGGACGTGTTTTTGGTACGATGGAAGAAGTAGAAATGGCTTATCAGCTTGATCAAGTCGAGGTGCACACAAAAATAAAACTATATACCACATCCTGGTATGACGAAGAAGGAAACCGCACTTCTGAGCCAGAAAAAAGATTAATCGATACAACGATTGGACGGGTTCTTTTCAACCAGGTCTTACCTGAAGAGGTTCAATTTGTAAATGAGGTATTAGAGAAAGGTGCCTTGAAAGACTTAATGACCGAACTATACGCGGTCGTTGGAGAAGCAGGTACACCTGATGTTGCAGATCGGATTAAAGATATTGGATTCGAATATGCCACCCAATCTGGTTACACATTGGCTGTTTCTGATATCACCGTGCCACCTGAAAAAGGAGAAATCATAGCTGAATCTCTGCAGCAGGCAGAGGGAATCCAAAGGGACTTTCGTCGCGGATTATTAACTGAACAAGAACAAAACGAACGGTTAATTGAAATCTGGCAGAAGACAACCAATGATTTATCTGAAAAAGTAAAAGATAATCTTGATCCGAATGGTAATTTGGCTTCAATGGCGAATTCAGGGGCGACAAAAGGTGGCTTCCAGCCAATTTCGCAATTAGCTGGTATGCGTGGATTAATGGCTGATCCATCAGGTCGAATTATTCCTCTACCCATCCGATCAAACTTCCGTGAAGGCTTGACTGCGCTGGAGTACTTCATTTCGACCCATGGCGCCCGAAAGGGTCTCGCAGATACAGCTCTCAGAACTGCAGATGCTGGTTACCTGACCCGCCGATTGGTTGATATCGCCCAGGATGTGATCATTAATGATGTGGATTGCGAAACGCCTGATGGTTCGGTAATCAGAACTTCAGATGATATCGCCGGACAATCTATGGGAAGTAGGATTTACGGTCGCTATGCTGCAGCTCCCGTCATCGATCCAAACACAGGAGAGGTTTTGGTTGATCGAGATGAAATGATCAATCATGACCAGATTCGTCGAATCTTGGCCGCAGAGATTGATGAGGTTAAAGTTCGCTCACCGCTAACATGTGAGCTAAGTCATGGTATCTGTTCTAAATGTTATGGGATGGATCTGGGAAGAGGTAATCTGGTTGAGGTCGGGTCCGCGGTGGGTATCGTTGCAGCTCAATCGATTGGTGAGCCTGGTACGCAATTAACCCTACGAACGTTCCATACTGGTGGAGTAGCTGCTGTTGGAGATATAACGACTGGTCTGCCGCGCGTTGAAGAGCTTTTCGAGGCTCGCAAGACTCCAAAAGGCGAGGCTGTAGTCACAGAGATTGCCGGTGTTGCTCATGTTGAGCAATCTGACCGCTATAGTGATTTACGAGTAGTCCGGGTTGAACACAGCGAGATGATTGATGAAGAATACGATCTCCCCCCAGGTTGGACAATTAATGTGGAGGATGGTGGTGAAGTCAAACAAGGTGGAACTCTAGCCAGCCTGGAGGAAGCTACCATATTGGCTCAAAATGCTGGCCGGGTTCGGATTGAACAAACAGACGACAAAGGAAGCGAAAAAGTTGTCGTATCTTATGAGGTTCGACAAGAAGAGGAGTACGAGATCCCAAGTAATTCCCGGTTGTTGGTTAAAAGTGGAGACCACGTTGAACCAGGGCAACCCTTGACTGAAGGCTCGCTCAATCCTCACCTGATTTTACGGATTCAAGGTCGGCACGAGTGCCAGAAATACTTAATGTCTGAAGTTCAGAAAGTCTACCGGTCTCAAGGTCAAAATATTAATGACAAACACTTCGAAGTCATTACCAGGAAAATGATGTCCAAGGTTCAAATTACTCGTCCTGGTGACACGACGCTTTTACCTGGAGACCTTGTGGATTACCTTGAACTTAAACGCGAGAATGAACGCTTGTTAGGTGAAGACAAACGACCAGCGAGATACATGGAAATCTTGTTAGGCATCACGAAGGCTTCACTGAGCACTGAATCATTCCTTTCAGCTTCTTCTTTCCAGCATACGATCAAAGTCCTCGCTCAAGCTGCCATCGCAGCAACCGAGGATAACCTTTATGGATTGAAAGAAAATGTGATCATCGGAAAATTGATTCCTGCTGGAACAGGATTTGTACCGGGAAGATTTGTCGAAGAAGAGATCGAAGATATCGTCCTGGAAGAGGAAGAGCTGGAGGAAAAAATTCTTGCGGATGTAATATCTGAAGAAAGCTTAGAGACTCCGCCACCTGTAGCAGCTGATTAATCGCAATAAGTAATCGATAAAAAATCCCGTCATGATTTTCCATCTGACGGGATTTTTTATATCCAGTTCTCCTTTATAAGTTGAGACGATCCAAAAACTCATTCAGGATGCTCACATCACCACAACTTAAATTAAATCAATCATTTTACGGAAGTGGTCTTGTAATCTGCAACTTATTTAATATTTCCACGTATACTTAATCAGAGTGAGAATGAGTTTCTTCGAGTTAGTTAATATAGGTTTTTATAGCTGGCATTATTATTAGGATTTATTTTTGAGGAGCAGTGCAGTGCAGGAAGTGGAAACGGATTGGCTGAATCTCGCCCAAAGTGGAGATACAGATGCATTTGCCAAACTGGTTGAAGCGTATCAAGTTGCTGTTTACAACCTCTGTTTTCGGATGTTAGGAAACCATTTCGAAGCTGAAGATGCTTCACAAGAGACATTCATGAGAGCTTATAAAAATATTAAGACATATGATAACAAGCGACCATTTTCTACCTGGGTACTGTCAATAGCTGCACATTATTGCATTGACCAGCTGCGAAAAAAAAGACTGAATATTACCCACTTCGAGGACAACCCTTATCAAGAGCTGCCTGACCCGGGACCAAATCCAGAAGTATCACTATCTGATA
>JBEQLH010000006.1:0-11058 GCA_040326075.1 Anaerolineales bacterium | reverse complement strand
CCTTGCTGCCAGATCAGGAGCAAAGGCTGCATGAACACATTGAAATATGTGAATCATGTCGCCAAATGTCCAATGCCTGGCAGGAGGTGCAGGGAATTATCAGTACGGCAACGCTTGTCGAACCGTCTGTTGGTTTTACTGAGCGTTGGCAGTCTCGCTTCAATGAGATGGTCGAAGCAGAGACTGCGCGTAGTCAACGTCGCGCTTCATGGTTGTTCTTTGGGGTGACGCTGGGAGCAGCGCTGCTAATCCTGGGTTTCCTGGGAATCCAATTCTTTTCAACGGTTCAAGCACCTGTTCAGGTGTTCATTTATGGGGTCTCATTGTTTGCTGGCCTGATGACGTTAGCAAATGCAGTTCAGGTTGCATTCGTACCATTTGTGGAGGTGCTGCTTGTGAATATCCCACCACTCTGGTGGTTCATTCTTGCTTTCGCAGCTTGCTTGTTGACTTTGTTGATGACCTTATCAATAAGACAGTTTGTATACCCAAGGAGGGTATCGTTATGAATAAGAAATTCGTTTATCTAGTATTGCTGGTCATGTTGATTGTATTAGCCTTTCCTGGAACTGCAATGGCGAAAGACCTGCAGGACGATCGTGTAGTTGCCGCTGGGACATTCACTCTCGAAAGCGGTGAAACTTTAGACGGCAGTTTGATCGTTTTTGGAGGAACTGCTTCGATTGAAGAAGATTCCACTGTTGAAGGGGATGTAGTTGTCCTGGGAGGAATCGTTACAATCGATGGATTTGTAGATGGCAACGCGGTTGGCGTTGGAGGAGTTGTCAACCTAAATGAAAATGCAACTGTCGATGGCGATCTGACAGCTGTTGCAGCCACGCTTAATCGAGAACCAGGGGCCCAAGTAAACGGGCAGGTGATCACTGGTATTGATGTTCCAGCGTTATCGTTGCTTCCGGGTACGATTGATATACCGGCATTCTCCGAATTTCAACCATCTTTTGTTAATCCCTACGCCTTTACATTCTGGCGAGTGTTCTGGTTTATATTCCGCACCCTGTTGTGGGGAGCTCTGGCTGCGCTAGTAACCATGTTCTTGCCTAAACCAACGACCCGTACTTCAAAGGCGATCGCCAAGGAACCAATCCTGGCCGGAGGTGTGGGATTACTCGCTATGGTTATTGCTCCAATCGTATTGATTCTACTTGCGATCACTTGTATCCTGTCACCAATCAGTTTACTAGGGGTAATGGCTTTGGTGGTGGCGTGGGTCTTTGGAAGAATAGCAATTGGTCTCGAAATCGGCATCAGGATAGCAAAGATGTTTGAAAAGGATTGGCCTCTGCCTGTTGCTGCTGGGATTGGTACATTTTCACTGGCGCTTGTGGTTGACAGCGTGGGCACATTTATCTGGTGTGTAGGCTGGCTGGTCCCAGCGTTGATCGGTTTGTTCGGGATTGGTGGTGTAATATTGACCCGTTTTGGCACTCAACAATACCCACCGGAACCTGAATTGGGAATGATGGAAGATGTATCTCCGGATCCGCAACCCCTTGGAACACCCGATTCACCTTCATTGGAAGAAGAGATCCCCGATCCAAACATCCAGGGTGAAGTCCAGGATGAGTCTGGGAAGGAGTGATCCAGCAGATCTAAATCTTCAATTGACCTGATCACATAACTCAAATACATAAGTAATACCCCTTCCTGGTTGGATAGAGATAGTAGATTGAATCTGAAAATTAGGAAGGGGTATTGTTATTTAATTTTATCGGATGAATGCATTTCTGATTTCGGATTGGTTTTATCCTTGAAAGTTTATTCCTGCACCTAAGGTGATCGTGATTAGGGCAAGGTGGTAGGTGACGATGACGAAAATATCCCCATATTTAATCGGGTTTACAAATTTATTCCATGCGAGCAATGTATCCGAGAAAACGAAAAACAGTGCTCCAAAACTGACCATCATTGATGGGAAGGGATTCCATTCAGAGTTTGGACCAACCATGGTAAGAAGTGCGGAAACGAGCATTAGGCTAATCACGATTGCGTAAATCAGCACGGGGGTTATGAAAGATTCTTGACCGCGGGATCTGAGACCATTCGAAATTCGGCGGTATATCTCGAATGCATTCAACCCTACTAAAATGAATAAAATCAGTCCTGGAGCCGAAAAATTGGGAATGCCGCTGGAGAATCCCAGGATAAATGCGATGTGAGCAAACAGGAAAGATACTAAAGCGGCGACAAATTTCTCATTTGGCAGCATCAGAAAGATATCCCCAACTAATGAGAAAATGAGACCAATTACAAAGAAAATCAACTGTCCTTGAAAACCCCCATTCAAGATAAGCCAGAAGATTAATGCCAATGGAACAACTGGCTTGGTGATGTATTCGATCTTCACCCACTTTTTTGCTACAGCTAACCAATTAATTGCGGCGATGACCAGGGCAAATCCGATTAATACATATGACATCCAATGGTTCCAGTTGTTGGCTCAATGCTAAGCAAAGATAGCAATTCTGTTGTTATGTTTTTTAGGATTTGAATCCGAATAGCTGGAGAGCGGCATCGTCATTACGCCAGTTTTTACGAACTTTTACCCGCAGTTGCAAATAAACTTTTCGTCCAATTAATTCTTCGATCTTCTGGCGTGCATCGATACCAATTTTCTTGAGTGTTCCGCCGCCTTTGCCAATGACGATCCCTTTTTGTGAATCGCGTTCAACAAATAGAGTCGCAGCGATATAGGTCAAGTTTTGTTCTTTATCTTTATATTCATCTATTCTGACGGCAACACTATGGGGGACTTCTGCGCGAAGATTATAAATTATTGCCTCCCGGATTAAATCTGCAGCGATCTCACGTTCGTATAGATCAGTAATCTGGTCATCTGGGAAGAAGGGAGGTCCAGCGGGTAGAAATGATACAACTTTGTTGACCAGTGCTTCGAGGTTATCTCCCTGAGTAGAAGAAACTGCAATGGTTTCTGATAAAGGCACTAATATTTGGTAGAGCTCTTGATGTTGCTCGAAGTTTTCTTGTGATACCAAATCTAATTTGTTAAGAGTCATAATTGTTTGGACCGACCGCCTCAGCTTTGAAAATGAGTTTGCCAGCAATTTATCTTCTTCATCCGGTGGTTGGCTTATATCAACCAAAAATAGGATTACGTCGCTTTCTTCAAGGACTTTGAGTGCCTCATGGTTCATTCTTTCGCCAAGTTTGTGGATTGGGTTATGAACACCCGGCGTATCAACAAAAACAATTTGTGCATTTTCTAATGTCAGGATGCCCATCTGGGTCTTGCGTGTTGTCTGTGGCCAGGGTGAAGTGGCTGCTATTTTGGTTCCAAGAAGCCTATTCACGAAAGTCGATTTACCGACATTCGGACGACCCATAACTGCTACGAAACCAGATTTGAAACCCTCAGGAAATTGATCCATCTTGATATTTTATCATCAGGTAAAGATAAATGTTCGATACCCATCCTGGTATCTTATAGATATGTCGCTCACATCCAAACTTATGTCTTTTCCAAAATTGCAAATTGGATGGAAAATATTGATTTCTGACCAATAGGACTCTACTACTTTGGACCAGCAACACCCCGATTTCGCCCCGATTTCGCTTGACTTTAGTAAGCTTTTTCTGCTATAATGATTTCTTGTCTACTCGCCTTATTCAAAATAGCGATAGTTTTGATCGAACAATTTTAGGTATTGTCAATCTCTTTGCGTAGAACGGTTGGTGATTCTGCCAGCACGTTATACGCGTTACGCGTGTCTATCGAAGAAGTGGTTTTTTTCAGGAGTACTGTATGGCATCCACTGTTGAAAGCAAGTCTTATGCCCGAATTGATGTAACCATTCCGCTGCCCGATTTAATCGAAGTCCAGATTGAGTCCTTTAAAAGGCTCACAGCTGATGGACTAGCTGATCTATTTCACGAAATATCACCAATAGAATCATACAATAAGGGGATGAAATTATATTTCCCCAGCAAAACACCTGAATCTGATGAATGGGGATTGAAGTACTGGTTTGATGATCCAAAACATTCAATCGAGGATTGTGTAGAACGAGATTTAACTTACGCTTCCCCGCTGTACGTATCTGTGCTGCTTGCCGGCCCAGATGTGCCAGAACCGATAAAGCAGGATATCTTTTTAGGCGATTTCCCAGAAATGACTGAAAAAGGTACTTTTATCATTAATGGTACAGAACGGGTGGTGGTCTCGCAATTAATCCGATCTCCAGGTGTGTACTTCGAAGCACCTATTGATCGTTCAACTGGTCGCCCATTGGCTGTTGCAAAATTGATTCCGGATCGTGGTGCCTGGATGGAATTTGAGACCCGAAAGAGTGATTACCTTACTCTCAGGTTCAACCGTAAGAGAACTATACCGATAACTATCTTCCTGCGTGCCCTTGCCACAGTTGACGACAGATTGAATAACTCTCCTTTAAATGAGGGTACCGATGAAGAACTACTCGAGATATTCAGTGATGTTGATAACAATCCTGATAGGATGTTTATTGCATCCACCTTGTCCCAGGAACCTGACTGGGATTTAACTAAAGGGCATACGATCGCAGAAGAAGCACTGCTTGAATTCTTCCGCCGAATGCGACCCGGTGATCCCGCAACCCTTGAAAATGCACGCGAGTTTCTAGAAGAACAGCTCTTTGATCAAAGGCATTATGATCTTGAACGAGTAGGTCGTTATAAACTAAATCAAAAATTAGAACTCAAAGAACATGTAGATATCACCCGCCGCATGATTACAAAATGGGATATTGTTTATTTGATTCGCCGGATGATCGCAATTAATAACGGCACAGAATCACCCGATGATATCGATCATTTAGGAAACCGGCGGGCTAAAACAGTTGGTGAGTTGATCCAAAATAAATTGCGGATCGGGCTGCGCCGAATGGAGCGGGTGATCAAAGAACGGATGTCTATCCGCGATCAAGACCAGCTCTCCCCAATCACATTGATCAATATCCGTCCGGTTGTTGCTGCGCTTCGAGAATTCTTTGGATCAAGCCAGCTTTCCCAATTCATGGATCAAACAAACCCTTTAGCAGAACTGCGGCATAAACGAACATTATCGGCACTTGGACCTGGTGGTCTGCGCCGGGAAAGAGCCGGTTTTGATGTTCGCGATGTCCACCATTCTCATTATGGGCGTATTTGTCCAATCGAAACGCCTGAAGGACCAAATATTGGTTTGATTGGCCGGTTGGCATCTTTTGCCCGGGTAAACCAGTATGGGTTCATTGAAACTCCATACCGAAGAGTACAGAAATCATTGTCTGCCAGAGATCCTGACCTGATTGGGAGAGCGTTAAGAGAGGAATTGATTCACAAAAAAACCAAGAAAGTGATCGGTAAGGTCGGAGACCGCATTACGAATAAATTGGCGAGATCCATCCCCTCTTCAGGAAAATCAGATATATTAATCGTTCCTTATGTCTCAGATGAAAGGGAATACCTCTCTGCGGATACCGAAGATAAGTTTGTAATCGCCCAGGCGAATACGCCATTGACTGATAACAGCGAATTCGTGCGCAACCGTGTATCAAGTCGCTACCATTCTGGATTCAATTTCTTCAATCCGGAGAATATTGACTATATGGATGTTGCACCTAACCAGACGGTTGGGATCAGTGCAGCTTTAATTCCATTTCTTGAGCATGACGATGCAAACCGAGCTCTTATGGGATCGAATATGCAGGCCCAGGCTGTTCCCCTTGTGAAACCTGACATACCTCAGGTATCAACCGGGATGGAATTTCACGCTGCCCGTGATTCTGGGCAGGTGATCGTAGCTGAGGAAGATGGCGAGATAGCATCTGTAACTGGTAAGCATGTTATTGTCCGCAATGGTGACGGTGATCATAAATATCAATTACGGAAATATCAGCGCTCAAACCAGAGCACATGCATCGACCAACGACCAGCGGTTGTAAAAGGTCAACGAGTCAAGCAGGGTGATGTCATTGCAGACTCTTCTTCGACCGAATCAGGCGAGCTGGCATTGGGGCAAAATGTTGTCGTGGCTTTTCTCTCCTGGGAGGGTGCGAATTTCGAGGATGCCATCGTGATCTCCGAGAGGCTTGTCCAGGAGGACTTGTACACTTCGATCCATATTGAAAAATACGAAGTTGAATCCCGCGATACCCGTCTGGGGCCTGAGGAAATCACCCGTGATATTCCGAATGTAGGTGAAGATGCAATCAAAGACCTTGATGAACATGGGATAATCCGAATTGGTGCTGAAGTTGGTCCAAATGATATTCTCGTGGGTAAAATTTCTCCAAAAGGTGAACGAGAATTGTCACCCGAGGAGAGATTGTTACGGGCGATATTTGGAGAAAAATCCCGAGACGTAAAAGATACCTCTTTGCGAATGCCGCATGGAGAACGTGGGAAAGTTGTGGATGTAAAGGTATTTACAAGGGAGGATAACTCCGACCTATCAGCTGGCGTAGATACGATGGTCAGAGTCTCTGTTGCTCAGCGAAGGAAAATTACTTCCGGTGATAAAATGGCGGGTCGACATGGTAACAAAGGTGTGGTCTCTCGAGTTGTCCCTGCTGAAGATATGCCATTCCTGGAGGATGGCTCACCGATTGACATAATTCTCAATCCGACTGGTATTCCTGGTCGTATGAATTTGGGTCAGGTATTGGAAACGCATTTGGGGTGGGCTGCCAGCAGATTGGGATTCCGAGCAATTTCCCCAGTTTTTGACGGGGCAAAAGAATCTGAAATCGAAGCTGAATTAGCCCGGGCCTGGATGATCGAACATGCTTGGAAAGAGGTTGGGGAGCTAGCATGGGAATGGCTGAGCCAATATGAATACGATCCTGAAACTATTAAGGATGACGATGAAGTTCGAAACCTATATTTAGAGAGTTGGTTGGGAGAACGTGATTACGATGTTTATCGCCTTGTTTCAGATCATCAGTATGCTCGCCGATCGGTGCTGCAGGAATGGTTAAAGGATAAAGGCTTCAATCCAGATGAAATTTTGGATTTCGAAGATCAGAATATTTCTGAAATTGAACGCCCAGAACAGGACGATCGGGCGGTTTATGCCTGTTTACGTCTTTGGATGAGCCACCTAAATCGAAAAGTGGGTAAGACCAAGGACGAAAACCTTTGGAAGAGAGCAAGAAAAACAATGTTGGAAACCAGTCAACCAATTCCGGTCTTAGGCAAGCAAATACTCCGGAATGGAAAATCTGGCGTGCCATACGATCAGCCTGTTACAGTAGGAATCATGTCGATCATGAAGCTTCACCATTTAGTCGAGGATAAGGTTCATGCTCGCTCTACTGGTCCCTACAGCCTCGTATCCCAACAACCTCTGGGAGGTAAGGCTCAGTTCGGAGGACAACGCTTTGGTGAAATGGAAGTATGGGCCCTTGAAGCCTATGGGGCAGCATACACTCTTCAGGAAATGTTGACCGTAAAATCTGATGATGTCCAAGGCCGGGTGAAAACTTATGAGGCTATTGTAAAAGGTGAACCAATGGAAGAGCCAAGTATTCCCGCATCGTTCCGGGTCTTGGTTAAGGAATTACAGAGTCTCGGTCTGGCAGTAGAAGCTGTGACAGATACAGGAGAGATAATTCGTTTTGGAAAGGACGAGGAGCGGTCGCGACCACCACGGGTAAGCACAGGACTTTTGGGATTAGGAGATAATTTCTGATAAGACAATAATTCATCTCAAGGCTTGACGCTTATTTAAGTGCGTGGTAAAATCCCAAATCGTTGCCCATTTCCATAATGGCAGGGAATCACCTGCCTAAATTGATATCGGAAAGTAATGCGAGGCCATCGCGCTAGACCGATGGCCTCCCTTAATGAGTAACGGAAGACTCCTCAAAAAGAACGAGGTTTTGGATAAGAGTGTAAATAGAAAGTGAGGATTGGAGGCAAAGGTGCCAACGATTAACCAACTAGTTCGTAAAGGACGAAAATCGAAAAAGATCAAGAGTAAAGCGCCAGCATTGCTTTATACATTGAACACGAATAAACAGCGCCGGGTTCGCCAGCCTATGGGAGCCCCCCAGAAACGGGGAGTATGCACCATTGTGCGAACGATGACTCCAAAAAAACCAAACTCTGCCCTCAGGAAAATCGCTCGTGTTCGCCTGACCAATGGCATTGAAGTAACGGCATACATCCCTGGTGAAGGCCATACACTCCAGGAACACTCTGTAGTTCTGGTGCGCGGCGGACGTGTGAAAGATTTACCGGGTGTGCGCTACCATATTGTACGTGGCACCCTTGATTCCGCTGGTGTATCTGACCGCCGCCAGGGACGATCAAAATATGGTTCCAAACGTCCTAAGGAATAAAACAATTATTAGGATTTTTACTATCAATTTTTCGGATTAGTTTCCATTGAATTCTGAATTGGAGAATTCGCATGCCTAGACGATCTAGACCACAGAAAAGAGAGATTGCCCCTGATGTACGCTATAACAGTGTTCAGGTTCAATCATTTATAAACCGGGTGATGAAACGTGGAAAGAAAAGTGTCGCCACTCGCCTGATGTATGATACGTTTGACATGATTGAGAAGCAAACTAAAAAAGATCCATTAGAAGTGTTTCGACAGGCTATGAAAAACGTTTCACCCATGATGGAAGTTAAACCTCGCCGGGTGGGAGGCGCGACGTACCAGGTCCCGATGGAGGTAGATACGGATCGGCAGTTCGCATTGGCAACTCGCTGGATATTAGCTTCTGCCAAAGCTCGTTCCGGAAGATCCTTTTCGGAGAGACTGGCTGGTGAATTGATGGATGCGTTCAACAACACTGGCTCAGCAATCAAAAAGAGGGACGAAACTCATAAAATGGCGGAAGCAAACCGCGCTTTCTCGCATTACAGGATTGGGAGATAAATAGTAGATCATGGCTCGCCAACATCCAATCGAACGGTATCGGAATATAGGCATCATTGCCCATATCGACGCAGGTAAAACAACTACTACCGAGCGTATCTTATTCTATACCGGCAAGACACATCGAATTGGATCGGTGGATGATGGAACTACCGTCACAGATTGGATGGAACAAGAACGTGAACGGGGGATAACGATTGTTTCTGCAGCAGTATCCGCAGTTTGGAAAGATTACCAAATCAACATTATTGATACACCAGGACATATCGATTTCACAGCTGAGGTCCAAAGATCATTACGAGTCTTGGACGGTGGTATTGTCATATTCGATGCTGTGCAGGGTGTAGAACCTCAAAGTGAGACCGTTTGGCGGCAAGCAGATCGATACAATGTACCGCGGATCTGTTTCGTGAATAAAATGGATAGAGTTGGGGCATCATTCGAGAGAACTATTGATATGGTGCAGGAGAGATTAGGAGCCAATCCAATCGCTGTACAGGTGCCAATTGGTTCAGAAGCAAAATTTCAAGGTGCAGTAGATCTATTTACTGAAAAGGCTACCATCTGGGATGATGTCTTGGGAGAGGAACCAAGGAACATAGAAATTCCTGCAGAACTCAAGCAAACAGTATCCGAAATGCGTGACAGGATGGTAGAACAGATAGCTGAGACCGATGAAGATCTGACTCTGAAGTACCTGGAAGGCCAGGAAATTACAATTGAGGAGTTAAAATCTGCATTAAGAAGGGCGGTTATCGCTAACATGGCAACCCCAGTTTATTGTGGAACTTCGCTCAAGAATAAGGGTGTCCAACCACTACTTGATGCAGTAATTGATTATCTACCATCACCTGTTGATATTCCACCAGTTAGTGGATATATTCCGGATAAAGAGAAGGAAGTCGAGCGTCCTCCAGAAGATGATGCTCCAATGAGTGCCCTCGTATTTAAGATCGTAACAGATCCTTACGTAGGCCGGTTGGCATACGTTCGTGTGTATTCTGGAAAGATCACCCAGGGCACCATGGTTTACAATTCAACGAAGGGGAAAAAAGAACGTATTGGACGACTTCTGCGGATGTATGCCGATCGCCGGGAGGATGTTGACGAAGTCCTGGCAGGCGATATTGGTGCCACGTTAGGGTTGAAAAATTCATTTACCGGTGAGACATTATGCGCTGCTTCAAACCCAATATTATTAGAGGCAATTTCATTCCCAGAGCCAGTAATCTCAGTAGCAATTGAACCAAAAACTATGGCGGATCAGGACAAAATGTCCGAAGCTTTACGGAAACTCTCCGAGGAAGATCCTACCTTCCATGTTCGTTCAGATCAAGATACTGGTCAGACGATAATTTCTGGTATGGGTGAGCTTCATCTGGAAGTACTAGTAGATCGGATGTTGAGAGAGTTTAGAGTACAGGCGCAAGTAGGCAGACCACAAGTCGCCTATCGAGAATCGATCACGAGACCAGTTGAGAGAGCAGAATATCGCTATGTCAAGCAGACTGGTGGGCGCGGACAATACGGACATGTCCTGCTTGAGCTTGAGCCTGGAGAATTGGGATCAGGTATCGAGTTTGAAAATAAAATCGTGGGTGGAGCGATCCCAAAAGAGTATTTCAATGCCATTCGAAAAGGTGTATTTGAATCAGCGGAAGCTGGAGTCTTAGCAGGTTATCCCATTGTGGATGTCAAGGTAACGCTCTATGATGGTTCTTTTCACGAGGTTGATTCAAGCGAGATGGCATTTAAAATGGCTGCCTCATTAGCATTCAAGGAAGGGATTCAAAAAGGTAAGCCGGTATTATTGGAACCAATGATGAAAGTTGAAGTAGTTATGCCGGATGATTACCTGGGAGATACTATTGGCCAATTGAATGCGCGCCGAGGCGAAATACTGGGGACTGAGATCAGAGCTGGCAATACACAGGCTGTCAGGTCCATGGTACCCCTGGCTGAAATGTTTGGATATGCGACTGACCTGAGATCGGGTACTCAAGGAAGAGGCGCATTTACGATGGAATTTGACCACTACGCTCAGGTATCAGAGAACGTAGCAAAATTGGTTATTGCATAATAGAGATTTATCCGCAGGAGAGGACTAATGGCCAAGCAGAAATTTGAGCGGACGAAGCCGCACATGAACGTGGGAACGATGGGACACA
>JBEQLH010000289.1:2692-4230 GCA_040326075.1 Anaerolineales bacterium | reverse complement strand
TGCGGGAGATCAATCCGGACCTGCCAATGCAAATGATCGAGAATCTCCCTTTGGGGAGTAATGAACCAGAGGGAGAAACCCCACAAGAGCTCAGAAAACGACTGGGATTAGAAGGCAAAATAGCTATTGTCTATACAGGAACTTTTGAAAGATACCAGGGCGTAGACGTGTTGATCGAGAGTATCGAGAGCGTCATCGGCAAGTATCCAGAAGCTATTTTAATTCTGGCAGGTGGAAAACCAGATCAGATCGAGGCGTATAAAAAAATTGTCAAGCAGCATCATTTGGATGAATTTGTATGCTTTTTGGGTACAGTGCCAATCGATGAGGCAAATAAATATATTGAGCTGGCGGATATCCTGGTGTCACCGCGCATTGAGGGCACATCGGTTCCGCTCAAAATATATACATATCTCAGGGCTGGGAAGCCAATCATGGCTACTAATATTTCAGCACACACCCTGGTATTAGATGAGACGACTGCTGAATTGGTTGCACCAACGAAGATTGGGTTCACAGAAGGGTTATTGAAATTAATTAGTGACGAGGATTTGAGGGTTTCATTGGGCGATCAAAGCCGGAAGCTAGCAGAGGAGAAATACAGCGAGGGTGATTATTTAATCAAATTAGAGTAATATACCAAGGACTACAGCCTCCCGAGAAAGTTCAAACGAAACATGCAAAAGCGACAAAGGAATAACAGAATTTAACTTATGTGTGGAATATGTGGTGTTGTCAACGCGGGAAATGATAGCCTGATTGATAAGGGGATATTGCACCAGATGTGCCAGACTATCTACCACCGGGGACCCGATGATGATGGTTTTTACTTCGACCAACAAGCCGGACTGGGAATGCGGCGGCTCAGCATTATCGATCTCGTCAGTGGGGATCAACCTGTTTCAAATGAAGATGAGACAGTGTGGGTTGTATTCAATGGTGAAATATATAATTACAAATCTTTGCACGCAGATTTTGTTGGAAAAGGGCATCGATTTAAGACCAAGAGTGATACAGAGGTCATAGTTCATGCCTATGAGGAGTATGGTGAACGCTGCCCTGAGTACTTCAATGGAATGTTTGCTTTCGCTCTGTGGGATGTTCCGCGCAGACGTTTGCTCCTGGCTCGTGATCACGTCGGGATTAAGCCTTTATATTATTGGATCGGACAGAATCGGCTTATCTTTGGTTCCGAGCTAAAGAGCGTAATTGCCCATCCTGCTGTTCCGAGAGAGATTGACCTGGTTGCTTTGGATCAATTTCTAACTCTGGAATATATTCCCACTCCCAGGACAATTTTCAAAGGAGTGTATAAATTGCCTCCTGGTCATCGACTGGTCTACCAGGAGGGAAATGTCCATATCGAACAATATTGGGACATCATCAAGAAGGATGTGCCTAATGACGAAGAAATAATCGAAAAGATGCTGGTTGAGTTGATAGATGACTCGGTGCGCATGCAACTAATGAGTGATGTTCCCTTGGGAGCGTTCCTTAGTGGAGGGATTGACTCAAGCACGGTAGTGGCATCGATGAGC
>JBEQLH010000289.1:0-2592 GCA_040326075.1 Anaerolineales bacterium | reverse complement strand
GATGGTGGAGACGAACTCTTCGGTGGATATGATACTTATGTGGCTCAGCAAATGGATCGCTATTACCGGTATTTGCCTGCCAGTTTGCGACAAAGTTTAATTCCAACCCTGATGGGAAAGGTGCCACCCCGCCCTGAAAAGAAAGGTTTGATCAATAAAACCAAGCGATTTGTGGAAGGTGCCGCGCTGCCTTCAGCCTTGCAGCATACCCGCTGGATGTTGTTTATGACAGCGGAAGATAAATCTGGCCTTTACCAGCCTGAGGTGAGCGCAAGCCTGGATGGAAAGAGCATCACATCGGTGATGGGGGATCATTTCAACCGGAAAACTGAATTTGATCCACTGGCTCAACAGCAATATGTGGATATCAAGACATATCTGGTGGATGATATCCTTACAAAAGTGGATCGGATGAGCATGGCTGTCTCGTTAGAAGCGCGGGTACCGCTCTTAGATTACCGCATCGTCGAGCTGGCAGTAAATTTACCCCCGCAAATGAAGTTGTATCGCGGTGAGACAAAACGGATCTTAAAACAGGCCATGGTTGGTCGTCTACCACACGAGGTGCTTAATAAACCAAAACAGGGATTCAGCATCCCACTGAAGAACTGGCTGCGTGATCCCTTGAAACCGATGATGATGGATTTGCTATCTCCTGAAAAAGTTCAACGGAGAGGATATTTCAACCCTGAATGTGTATCGCGATGGGTATCAGAACATTTGAACGGCACAATGAACCACAGTCACCGCTTATGGGGATTAATGGTTTTTGAGCTTTGGAATGAGCAAATCATGGATGAGAAGATGGCCAATATGGAGTTTGCAGCCTGATGACACAAGTTGATCCCCGAGAGGCGAATTACCCAGCAGATGAAGGGCCAATTCACCTTGATGATCCTCTTCTGATCGCAATCCGAGATTATTGGAATGAACACATCCATGATTTAGAAGTTGCCACTCAGCCAGTGGGGTCATCAGGCTTCTTCGATGAACTTGACGACTACCGATTTGATAAGCTGCGATATCTCCCACAGCTGGTAGATTTTTCCGGATTTAAAGGAAAAAAGGTATTAGAGATTGGATGCGGGGTAGGGATCGATCTGGTGCGGTTCGCGAAAGGAGAGGCAGAGGTGACCGGAATCGATCTGGCAAATGTTTCGATTGAATTAGCGCAAGAGAATTTCGAGCAGCGCGGATTAATGGCAGAATTGCACGTGATGAACGGAGAGGAGCTGATGTTCGAAGCTGATAGCTTTGACATTGTTTACGCACATGGTGTTTTACAGTACACTGCCAATGCTCCCAAAATGGTGGACGAGATTCGACGGGTCTTAAGACCGGAGGGAGAGGCCATCATGATGGTTTACAATCGAATCTCATGGTTGAATGCTATATCAAAAGTTGTGAATGTCGGCTTAGAACATGAGGACGCACCAGTGTTGAAGAAATACTCGATTGGTGAATTCAAACAGCTGTTAAAATCCTTCCCAACATACACAATAATCCCAGAACGTTTCCCGGTGGAATCACGGCTCCACCAAGGTCTCA
The DNA here is from genome assembly GCA_040326075.1 of Anaerolineales bacterium. Lineage (GTDB taxonomy): Bacteria > Chloroflexota > Anaerolineae > Anaerolineales > UBA4823 > PFL25. Next base: position 1,044 of record JBEQLH010000289.1, on the reverse strand, counting down.
AGGGGACTCTGTATAATAAAGTCTTTGTCAGATTATTCAACTTGCTCCCGAAATCGTTGGTCAGATCCCTTGGCTGGCACCTGATGGCATTTGCGAAAAAATGAGATTAACAGGGTATCGTAGATAATGAAAAGAGATCCTGCGCAGCTTGCAAATGGTAGATATGATCTACTGGTGGTTGGCAGCGGGATTCATGGTGCCTGCATCGCCTGGGACGCCACATTACGAGGATTATCAGTTGCGCTAATAGAAAAGGGAGATTATAGCCAGGAAACCTCATCAAACAGCTTGAAAACTGTGCACGGGGGACTAAGATATTTGCAAGATGCAGATCTCAATCTTGTGCGGATGATGATCCAAGAGAGGACTTCCTACTTAAATATTGCGCCGCACCTGGTGCACCCGTTGCCTTGCCTTACTCCAACCTATTCTCGCTTGATGAAAAGCAGGATGGTAATGGGTGCAGCGCTGAAGTTGAATGATCTTGCTGGGTATGACCGCAACAGGGTGCCTGATCCAGAGAAATATATCCCACCAAGCGAGTTATTCTCACGAAAAGAGTGCCTGGGTGTATTACCGGGTTTGGCGGATGAAGGAGTGACGGGGGGAGCACTCTGGCATGATGCCCAAATCTATGATACCGAACGCTTAACACTTTCTTTCGTTCTGTCTGCAGCAAAATCTGGTGCAGTGGTGGCTAATTATGTTGAAGCTGTTGGGTTTCACAAGGATGGAAATATTGTTCGCGGCATAGAGGCCAAAGACATTCTCTCTGGTGACCAGTTTGATATCATGGCGAAGGTGGTTGTTAATGCTGCAGGGCCATGGGTGGATGGTGTGCTTGATAATCTAATTCCATTGTCAAACGAAAAGATATTCAACCACTCCCTGGCGATCAACATCATCACGCGTAAATTAATTGATGGATATGCAGTTGGGGCTCCCAGCTGGCCGAACAAGATGACGACGGTTGATAAAGATTGGCGGGGATCCCATATGCTGTTCATCTCTCCCTGGCGCAACCATTCTTTGATCGGGACCTTC
>JBEQLH010000065.1:6870-12490 GCA_040326075.1 Anaerolineales bacterium | reverse complement strand
CTACTAGAAGCGCAACAAATATCAAACCCAACTTCACGAAATTCGATCTGGACATGGCTCGAATTTTATCACTGCATGATTAACGCCTGATGAAACATGAAACCTGTTCTGGATATGCCCACATATTAAAGAGAAGAAGTTGCATAATTACTGGTGTATCCTGCCGTTCCCGGGATCTTGAAAATGGAACGACTGTGATTTCAATGATTTCTTTATCCCTGATATAATACCGGACATGAAATATCATATTTGGACGGAAGGTTGCCAGATGAATGTGGCTGATTCCCAACGAGTGGGATCGGCTCTAGAACGCCTGGGATACAATTTTTCCTCGCGACCTGGTGATGCCGACGTCATCATCCTTAACACCTGCGTGGTTCGCCAAAGCGCTGAAGATAAAGCCGTGGGACGGTTATCTTCCTTGAAGCCTTTGAAGGATCGCAGGCCAGACCTGGTAATTAACTTGATGGGCTGTATGGTGGGCGTGAAGGGCTCACAACAGCTGCAAAAACGTTTTCCCTTTGTGGATGTGTTCTCACCGCCATCTGATCCTGGACCCCTTATCGCGCACCTTACTCAAGATGAATCGCGGCATCTTGAGCAGATCGAGACTGACCAACGCCATGCGATTATGGATGGTGATCTCATTCTACCTGCTCATGAGCGCGACCGTTTAATCTCTGCCTTTGTGCCAGTTGTCCTGGGCTGCTCTCATGCCTGTACATTCTGCATTATCCCTTATCGCCGGGGCGTTGAGCGCAGCCGTGCAGTTGGGGAGATCGTCGCCGAGGTGCGCTCTTTGGTCGCTCAGGGGGTCAAGGAGATTACTCTGCTTGGGCAGATCGTTGACCGCTATGGCAAGGATATCCCTGATGGACCTGACCTGGCAGCCTTATTAAAAATTGTCCACGAGGTGGATGGTTTGGAACGCATCCGTTTCCTGACCTCCCATCCCAACTGGATGACTGATGAACTGTTAGATGCGGTGGTCGAACTTCCAAAGGTAATGCCGCATATCGAAGTGCCAGTCCAGGCGGGTGATGATCGGGTCTTAGCTGACATGCGCCGTGGTTATACCGTAAGCGAATATACTCACCTGGTTGAAAAGATCCGGGCTCGATTCAATGGAGGCTTTCCAGGAGTCTCGATCGCCACGGATATCATTGTCGGTTTCCCAGGAGAGAAACAAGACCAGTTCCAGCGCACTTATGACCTGCTGGCAGAATTAAAAATGGATGTGGCTCACCTGGCGCGTTACTCGTCCCGCTCAGGCACCGTAGCCGAACGCCGCATGGTTGAGGATGTGACCGAGGAAGAGAAATGGGAACGCTTTCGCGCCTTGGAAGAACTGCAAGAGCAGGTTTCGGGCGAAATTAATCAGCATTACCTGGGAAAACAGGTTGAAGTGCTGTTCGAGGAAGAAGTACGTGGTCGTTGGAAAGGCCGCACCCCGACCAATAAGCTGGTCTTCGTAGAATCAGAGCAATCCCTCCAGGGCCAGATTTTACCTGTAACGATAACGTGGGCTGGACCATGGTCGATGCAGGCAAGACTGCCACAAACAGAGTCAGCTCCGGTTTCGATCGAAATGCTTGCAACGACCTCCTGAATGGCGCATTTATTGTTCAATTAGCCTTCGAATTATTGTGAGAGTATCCAGCGGGTTCTTGCCGGTGATCACTGGCAAGGGTCTGTTTTTCTTTATGTATCCTGACTTATCTTATTCTTGACACCGACACACATGGAAAGTATAGTACTTACAACTTTACCGAATTGAGACCTCCATTAAACCGATCCTGTTTATCTGAGGGCTAAAAGTATGCGCAGCATCCATCGTTTTCGGCTTGTTATCCCAATCATCATATTAATATTGATGGCGATAGCCTGTAATTTTCCTCAGGGGGGGACTCCTACTCCTTCTGGCCCTGATCTTCTGAAGACATATGCTGCCCAGACCATTCAGGCGCAGCTGACCCTGGTAGCCACAGGATTACAGCCGACCATCACGCCCGGTCAACCTGTAGCGACCGCTACACCATTAACGGAAATTACTGCAACCTCTGTACCAGAAATCACAGCAACTCCCTCCCCCACTCAAGGGATTTGTGATCAAGCTGCCTTTGAAAAGGATGTTAATTACCCTGACAATTCTGTCCTCAAGCCAGGTGAGGAATTCACCAAAACCTGGAGATTAGAGAACACTGGCACCTGCACCTGGAATTCGAATTACGCCATTGTCTTTGACCGTGGTGATGCCATGGGTGGACCAGCATCCGCTGCGCTGACAAGCAATTCAATTGCCCCCGGTGAGACTGTTGATGTCTCGGTAGATCTAATCGCTCCCGAGACTCCGGGAACCTATCAAGGGTATTGGATGCTGCGCAACCCGGCAGGGCAGGAATTTGGATTGGGTGAAGAAGGGGATAAAAATTTCTGGGTGAAGATAAAAATTGGACCGCAAAGCGGGCTCACTTATGATTTTAATATCTATGCCAAGTCAGCTACATGGATAGGCAGCGGCGGGGGCAGCGCAACTGAGGTGCCTTTCAATGGCGAAGATGACAATCCTGATGGGGTTGCCAAACTAAAAGATAATTTTCTCATGGAGAATGGAAAACGCTCTGGTTGGGCTTTGGTCACGGGACCTAAGAAAACCAACGATGGCAGGATTACAGGTACTTTTCCTGAATATACGGTCGAAGATAAAGATCATTTCAAAGCCAAACTAGGATTTGTTGAGAACTGCCAGGATGGGCAGGTCACTTTCCAATTCGGATTCAAGGAAGGAGAGGATATCCAGAAACTGGATGAATGGAAGAAATCTTGTGATGGAAATCTGATCCATGTTGATGTTGATCTTTCTGCGTACCGGGGAAAGGAAGTGCAGTTCGTTTTAGATGTGCTCGCAGATGGATCACCGGTGAACGATCTGGTCGTCTGGGGGTCCGCGCGGATCGAACGAGAGGAATAGAAACAGAGGCAATAAGATGAGGATCGATAATAAACTTGCTTGTATATTGGTAGGATTCTCTTTGCTGATAGCTGCATGTTCCTCCGCAGCTGAGGATGCAAGTCCTACACCTCAACCCGAATCGGTCTTGACTGCGGCTGCCCAAACCGCTCAAGCCCAGCTGACTGAACTGGCAAAACCAAAATCGACTTCCACGTCATCGCAACTGCCGGCTGAGACAATCTCTCCACTGCCGACGGATTCTGCAGCCGTGGGGACAGATCTCTCCGCCTCACCGGATCCTGATACAAGCGGTATCATTACCCCGACTCCAGCAACTGGAGGTGTTGATCAAGGTGAATTTTGGGCGGATCTAACCATACCAGATGGCACTGATTTCGAACCGGGAGAAACCTTCACTAAGGTTTGGCAGCTGCGCAACTCTGGGACAAATACCTGGACACAAGATTATGGCTTAGCATTTTTCGGGGGTGAACAGATGTCTGCTCCAGCTGTGGCCCCATTGACTGGGAATGTTTCACCAGGTGCAACTGTCGATGTCTCGGTTGATATGACTGCGCCCCAGTCGGGGGGGACTTACACCGGCTTTTGGAAGATGCAGAACGCAGCTGGCGAATTCTTCGAGTATCAAGTCTTTGTACAGATCGATGTCCTCGGGGGGCAGGTCTCGGCCGCGGGTACTGCCTTGCCTACGCCCTCTGGGGATGGACGCGTGACAGCTGCATCCATCAAAGTCGATGATGCCTCGCCCAGCGATTGCCCACACACATTTACTTTTACAGCTTCATTCACCCTGAGCGAAGCAGCTGCGGTCACATATAAGATGGAAGCTGGAAGCGATACACCAGGTTTTACTTTTAATCTCCCTGGGGAACAGACTGTCTCATTTGACGCTGGATCTCACACGGTGATTTATACTCTGGATATCCAAGATTCCGTCAGCGGTTGGGCCCAGTTTCGAATCAGTGCTCCCAATAAAGAGGTCTCAAACCAGGCTAATTTCTCATTATCCTGTGGTTCTTAGAAAACCATATGTCGCTTAAAGATCAGATCGTAGCTGAAGCGAAGCGATTAGGATTTAACCTGGTTGGTGTGACCCGTCCTGATCCACCCCCACATTTCGATATTTATGAAAACTGGCTGCGCAGGGGACGGCATGGAGAGATGGGCTACCTGTCCAACCAAACTGCTCGGCAGCGCAGAGCCGACCCAGGATCGATTCTCCCCGAATGTCGCTCTATCCTTGTCGTAGGTATGCCTCATAGTATTCCTGAACCACTGGCTTTGGTACCAGAGGAAGATGAATCAATTGATCCTCCCTTTCATGGACGAGTCGCCTCCTATGCCTGGGGAGATGATTATCATGATCTAATCCCGCCTCGGCTGAAGCAGTTAGTAAGCTTTATCGAGACTGGGATTGGAGAAACGGTTCCCAACCGATATTACACGGACACTGGACCGATCTTGGAGCGCGATCTTGCTCAAAGGGCAGGTTTGGGGTGGATCGGAAAGAATACCTGCCTGATCAATCCTGCTCAGGGATCATACATTTTCTTGGCTGAGATGCTTTTGGGTATTGATCTGGAACCAGATCCGCCATTTGCAGCAGATCGCTGTGGGACCTGTACTCGCTGCATAGATGCATGCCCCACAGCTTGCATTTTACCTGACAGGACGATTGATGCTGCAAGTTGTATTTCATACCTGACGATAGAACTCAAGAATCCAATTCCGGCACAACTGCGCCCACAGATGAAGAATTGGATCTTTGGATGCGATATCTGCCAACAAGTATGCCCGTGGAACCGGCGATTTGCCACCTCGTCAAGCGATCAAGCGTTTGTGGAACGTCCAAACGTATCTTCTCCTGATCTTATGGTCGAGCTGTTATTATCTCCTCGGGAATTCAATCGTAAATTTAAAGGCAGTCCAGTCAAGCGAGCTAAACGGCGGGGTTATCTGCGTAATGTGGCGATTGCTTTGGGAAACCTTAAACCCCCTACTGCAGTAAGCTTATTGGTGAACACTTTGCTGGATGAATCTGAACCTTTAGTGCGCGGTCATGCTGCCTGGGCGCTTGGTCAATTTGGTGATGAAGCTGCCTGGCAAGCGCTCAATGAGGCTGAAGGCCGCGAGCAGGATCCTTACGTCTTGGAGGAGATCCTCTCCGCTGCAGGCGGGGGATAATCAACCGGGAAATGTAATCATGTTCCGTCTGATCAAGTTGCTTTTACTGCTCACTTTGCTGGTTGTCTCGTGCCAGTCCACTATTGATCCGAACTTTGAGGCAGTGACCGCGCTGAATCCGTTGACAGAGCTGCCAGAAGATTTTCCGCCTGACCTGAATCCAACCCATACCCCAACCCAAATCCCTGAGCTGCCACCTGTCCAAATCCCCACAATCAGTCCCATCAAAACTACGACTCCAACCCCAGACACGAATGCAATAACACCCACATCAATCCCCACCACAACCCTGTTATTTACTGGCGTGATCGTGCCAGCTCGCTGTGTCCAAGCGGCGATCGATGCCAAGGGGGACAGTGATTACCTTTATGATGAAGTACGCCAGATCATCTCGCAGGTTGACCTGGCGGTTGGTACCTTGAATGCCACGATCAGCGATTTCCCACCCCGCACTGGTTGTTT
>JBEQLH010000065.1:0-6770 GCA_040326075.1 Anaerolineales bacterium | reverse complement strand
CGTTTTGGTTTCGTCTCATTAGGCCAGCTTGAACCACGAGTTTTTGCTGACGAGGATGAACCGGGGATAGCTGTACTCAATGAGGAGAACTTGAGCTCCGCGATCGAGGCAGCTCAACAGGTTTCCGATGTGGTGATCGTGATGCCGCATTGGGGTCCGGAGGATGTCCCTCAGCCCAATTGGTCCCAGCGTGACCTAGCCCGCCAGGCTGTGGATGCTGGGGCGGACCTGGTGGTCGGCAACCACACGCATGTTGTCCAGGCAATCCAGGAGATTGATGGGGTGAAGGTGTTTTATGGGCTTGGGAATTTTGTCTTCGATCAGAATTGGGCGCTTGATCACCAGCAAGGAGTGATTCTAAAGGTGACCTACCAGGGGACCGAGATGATCGATTATCAATTGATCCCGACTCATGTAGATTTTGATGGTTTGGTCCACATCGCTGGTGATGATGAAGCGGCTGAAATCCTATCCCGCATTGATGAAGTTAGCCGCTCATTACCCTAACGTATCAGGACGAACCTTTGAGGAATTCCTGATCGAGCTCAGTTGAAGATACCAGGATCCATAATAAAATCCCGCAGATAATCACCTGCGGGATTTGTATAATTTAGGAATCTTTTGCTTATGGTGTCGCTGTTGGAGTCAGCAGGGAGGCCCGGGGAGTATTGGTGGGCACTGGTGTGGCGATGTTGACCTTGATAATGATGATTTGCCCGACAAATATCTCGTTCGCGTTGTCAAGCTCTTCGTTTTCTTCCAAGATCGACTCAACGGTTGTGAAGAAATTTAATGCAATCAGTTCCAATGTGTCTCCCACAGCAATTCGGTACTCGATCGTACCTCGCCAACCGGTTGGGATAGGGGTGGGAGTATCCAGCGCCAGGTCAGGGTTGGGGATCAGCAGCTCGTCCCCGACCCGGATCAAACTGTCCGTGATATTGTTCAAGGCCATCAGGGTCAGGACATCTACGTTAAAGTTGGTTGCGATCGAGTCGAGGGTATCCCCTTCGACGACAATGTAGATAAAGGGTCCAGCAGCTGTGGGCGTCCCTGTTGCGGTCGGGGTAATGGTCACAGTTGCGGTGTTAGTTGGCGTGGGCGTCACCGTGGCAGTCGCAGTCGGGGTGGCAGTTTCAGTTGCCGTAGGTGTTGGACTGGAAATGAAAGAAATTGCGGGACCATTCGATCCAGTAAACCACATGATAAGCACCACAATCCCAACCGCAATCAACACAATTGCAATTCCTCCTATCAGAAGAGGAGTGGTATTTTGGCGTCTCTTGCGGTACGAATCAATCACATTTTGAGCAGAATCTTTATCACTCATATACATTCCTTGTTTGAAGAATAATCTGATTCTACCCGATTTTTGATGCTCTCGCCACTGGGCGAGAAAACGGTGATTTTATCTTTCCAGGTAGGATATAATCCCAGCGTCGTCCGGAATTTGGTTATTCAAATTTACTGGGAATACTGAATCCACAATCTTGGAGAGAAAAATGAGAGTTGGGGTGTTTGGAGCTGGAGGTGTAGGTGGATATTTTGGGGGTAAATTAGCCCAATCCGGAGAAGAGGTCCTATTTATTGCCAGAAGGTTCGCAGCCCTCGATGCAGCGCGATCTCACCGCTGGGCGACCGTCAGAGCTATCAGATCAAAATGGTGCTGTTGTTCGCCTGGGTCGTGAGCGTGGTGTCCCCACCCCGATCAAGGCGTTCCTTTATGCAAGTTTGCTGCCTCAGGAGAAAAGAGCCAGGGGTGAGGTTGGATTCTAAGGTAAGTTGCGAACGATGATGCAGCCATAAGAAAGTGTTTGTGATGGGTTTGGCAGTTCACCTTGCAAAAGGGTCTCGACAGCCATTTGTAAATAATTCTGGGTTGGTGTTCGCTGCCGGAAGGTGACGTCATCATATGCCCCCTGGTACCGTAAAATCCCCTCGACATCAATCACAAACAAGTGAGGTGTGGTGATAGCGCCGTATAGGTCTGCAACCTGCTGGTTTACATCGTGAAGCAGGATGGAATAACCGCGTTCGTTGGCTTCAGCGGTGATCATTTCTTTCTTTTCGTTTACATTGGATGCGATCGGCAGATATGTCACTAAATCTCCCCATTTTTGAAGAAACCCCTTCATTTCCTGATCGGCTCGACTCGACCAGGGGCACTCGGCAGACCAAAAGTTGAGGATCACAATGCGATCCCTAAAATCTTCTAACGAATGTTGATCGCCGCTCATATCAGGCAAGGTGAAATCAGGTGCTTGTATGTCATTCTTGATCTTTGGTTGTGCATCCATAAATTAATTATAACCGGATCCCTTTAGACAAATTAGTGTAAACTGAGGCTGACACCTTCCTGGTCAATGCTGCAGCGAAATTTTGCCACGCTGATTTGGGCGTGGAATATCAAAAGGTGATAACAAAATTATGCTCAGGAAGGCAACATCAAGAATTTCTAACGGCGGGTTAACTATGGTCGAAATGAAACCATTATGTTCAAATCGACACCATTATTAGGGTTCATTGATCTTCGCAGGGGGCGAGAGGTGGTAGAATTCGCGCCATGAGACGATGGCAATTTTGGGCTGGCGTCGCCATAAGCCTGATTTTCCTGTATTTTGCTTTGCGCGGCTTACAGGTTGGCGATCTGTGGAGCACCTTGCAAGGCGCGAACTACTGGTGGTTAATTCCAGGCGTGTTGATCTATTTAGTGGGAGTTATCGCCAGGGCCTGGCGCTGGCATTATTTGCTGCGACCAGTGAAATCAATCCCAACAACCACCTTGTTCCCGATCACAGCCATTGGTTATATGGGGAATAATATCTATCCGGCCCGGGCAGGTGAAGTCTTACGTGCGGTAGTGCTTAAGAAGTTGGAAGGTGTGGCCATATCCGCCTCTCTGGCGACGATCGTTGTGGAGCGGGTTTTTGACGGTGTGGTCATGTTGGGTTTTGTCTTTCTTAATTTACCCGAGCTTTCTCGCTTGACAGCCTCTTCCGGCTTTATTGGCAACATCCAGACTCTTGCGCTGTGGGGGGCGGGTGTATTCCTCGGAGTCCTGGCCTTATTCTTGTTAGCCGCCATGTATCCAGAGCGCAGCATTTGGTTTGTAAAATGGCTGTCTGGCTATGTGATCCCCGGCAGGTTTCGAGACCAGGTGATCGGTCTGGCCGAGCAATTCTTGGGTGGTCTGGCAGCTCTGCGTTCCCCGCGTGATGTCTTGATGATATTCATCACCTCAATCGTGATATGGTTGCTAGAGACGGGTAAATACTGGTTCGTGATGCAAGCATTCCCGTTCGAGGTTAACTTTTTCACCTTGATGTTGATGAATGGGATAGTCAATCTGGCAACTACAATCCCCTCTGCGCCGGGATATGTAGGCACCTTTGATGCACCAGGAATCGCGGTGCTGCAGGCATACGGGGTGGACAAAGCTATCGCTGCTGGCTACACCCTGGTTCTGCATGTTGCCTTGTGGGTACCGATCACCGTGTTAGGCGCGTACTACATGGCGCGGGCAGGAATCAAGTGGGACAAGGACATGCAAAAAGTACGAGCCGATGAAGGGTAATATTCACAACTTCAAGCGAAGAAGGGCTGATGGAAAACAAAAAAAGCGTTGCAATAGTTGGTGCTGGTATCGGTGGGATGGCAGCTGCTTATGATCTGGTCCAGGCTGGGCACCAGGTAACGATCTTTGAAAAAGATGACCACGTGGGGGGACTCGCCAGTGGTGTAAAGGAACCGCATTGGGAATGGTCTGTTGAGAAGTATTATCACCATTGGTTTGCCTCCGACCAGCACATGTTGGGTCTGATTGACGAACTTGGCTGGCAGGATAAAGTACGCTTCCCGCGTCCATTCACTGTGGTCTATCATGATGGCAAGTTTTACCCCTTCGACTCTTACGTGAATGCGCTGCTTTTCCCAGGATTGGGGTGGGGGCTCAATAAGATCCGCTTTGGATTGGTAGGGTTATATTTGCGGTTGACCAACGATTGGCACTCCCTCGAAAAATCCACCGTGGATGCCTGGATGCGGAAATGGGCGGGTGAACATGTCTATCGAACCATGTGGGAACCATTGGTGGTTGGCAAATTCGGTGAGCATTATAAAGATGTGAATATGGCCTGGATGTGGGCGCGTCTAAAAGCGCGTACAACGCGTCTGGGTACCTTTGAAGGTGGTTTTCAGGCTTTCGCTGACCTCTTCGCAGGACGATTACAGGATCTGGGTGTAGAAATTCGGCTCGATACTCCCGTTTCCAAGGTCAGCTCAAAACCTGATGGAGGACTTTCTCTCGATCTGGGTGATGGTTCGCAAATCTTCGATCAGTGCCTGGTGACTTCTTCCCCAGGCTTTATGGCACACCTGGCCCCTACCCTGCCGGAGGAATACCTGGCCAGCCTGCTCAACCTGAAAAACATGGGAGCAGTCGTCCTGATCTTATCTCTGAAACACCAGCTTTCTGAGCAAGGGTATTACTGGTATAACATCCCAAAATCGGCAGGTTATCCATTTTTAGCGTTGGTGGAACACACAAATTACGTCGAAGCGCAGCATTTTGGGGGTGAACATATCGTATATTGTGGCGATTATTTGGACCCTGATCATGAGTACTTCGATCTGAGTAAAGAACAAATCCTGGAAAGGTTCCTACCTGTTCTTCCGCGCTTCAATCCCAAGTTTAAGCCCGATTGGGTGAATAAATCCTGGCTTTTCCGCACGAAATATGCCCAACCAGTCCCGGAGCTGAACCATTCACGAAATATCCCCTCTATCCGGACACCCATCGCTGGGCTTTTTTTCGCCAGTATGAGTCAGGTATATCCCTGGGATCGGGGCACAAATTTTGCAGTCGAAATCGGGCGTAAGGCAGCTCGATTGATGATCGAGATGGCTGATCAGAGAGATACTTAGATCTATATTGACCTGGGGGAACTCAGGAATAATCCATGGACTTGGCATCCTTTAAGCGCTTACTGACCCCGGCTGGACAGGAGGCGCTTGCTCATGCGCAGCAGCTGGAGCCCCGTGAAGTGGATTTTCTGCGCCATTACCAGCATTTGGAAAAGACTTACCCGCGGGACCTCGCACGAGCAGCACTTGAAATTGCTGTCCTGCGCCTTGAAGCCAGTTCAAAATACCCCCAATCGGACAAAATGTACTTCACTCGGGAGGCACTGGAGCAGGCTTCCTCTTTCATGGTGTCTGCATACCGATCAGCACGATTTCGTTCATTTGAGTATCTACTGGATCTGGGCTGTTCAATTGGGGGTGACACGATCAATTTAGCGGATAATGCGCCCACCATTGGGGTAGATATCGATCCGCTGCGTTTAGCGATGGCGCAAGCCAATGCCCAGGCGCTTGGCCTGGTTGATCAGGTTCGCTTCATCCAGGCCGATCTGACCAGCTCCCTGCCTGTGAGTGGTTTAAAGCAGCTGGCTGCTTTTTTTGATCCCGCCCGCCGTGCGGCTGGAAAGCGGGTCTTTTCTGTCCGGGATTACACGCCGCCATTAGATACAGTGAAAGACTGGATACCTGACATCCCAGCTCTAGGGGTGAAGATATCCCCCGGGGTGAAAGTGGACGAGATTAGATCTCATAATGCCGAGATTGAGTTTATTTCATTGAAAAGGGAGCTCAAGGAGGCAGTCCTGTGGTTTGGGTCTCTCAAGACTGCCCAATTCAGGGCAACTGTTTTTCCTGGGCCTCATACCCTGGTCCCTGATGACCCACGATCTTCCCTCCCGCTGGGTGAACCAGGTGCCTACCTCTATGAACCCGATCCGGCCGTGCTGAGGGCGGGCCTGGTTTCTGTCCTTGGCCACCAGATTGGCGCTTATCAAGTAGACCCTGATATTGCATATTTATGTGCGGAAACCCAGGTGGTGACCCCATTTGCCAGGGTTTGGCAGGTTGAAGATTGGTTTCCGTTTGGTGTAAAGCGACTACGCGCGTATCTTCGAGAACGCGGGGTTGGGAAAATTGTGGTTAAAAAGCGTGGGTCGCCGCTGCAGCCTGAGCAACTGATCCACATGCTCCGTTTGAGGGGTGACGAGCAGCGAGTCGTATTTTTAACCCATCTTGTTGGGCGCCCCATCGTGATCGTCTGCTATTCGCCAGAACCTAATAACTGATTATCAGGCCTCAGTCAGAATCAGAAGGGAAGAGCGGAAGGTGTCCGAGAGAGACAATATGAGCCCAGCGGGCCTGATCCCCTTCGGTCAGGATAGCGGCTTCAGCGACGATCTTCCCCTGGACTTTCTCGACGATTTGCCGCATACCCTCCAGGGTGGACCCGGTGCTGATCACGTCATCCATCAAAACCACGTTTTTCCCTGCCAGCAAGCTGTGATCCTTCTCGTCCAGGTAGAGAGATTGGGGTTTACCTGTCGTGATTGAAATGGTTTCGGCGTGAATGGTATCACCCATGTATACCCGGTAAACTTTACGCAGCACGATATAAGGTTTTTGAGTTTCAACAGCTAATGCATGCGCCACGGGGATGCTTTTCGCTTCGGCCGTGACGAAGACGTCGTAATTATTATTACTCAATTTCATCGCCAGATCTTTAGCACAGGCTCGGACCAGCTCCGTATCACCCAGGATGTTGAGCACTGCAATTCGTAAGCCAGGTTGGACTTCAAACAGGGGCAGTTCTCGGTTTATGCCAGCGATTTCAATGGGATAAGTGTTGCGGGTCATTGCCATAGGTTTAAGTCTCCTCAGAAAATTACGAGATGTATCACCCGCGAAATATC
>JBEQLH010000288.1:0-4244 GCA_040326075.1 Anaerolineales bacterium | reverse complement strand
ACCATGTTTCCCAAGACAGTCTCACCACCTTTTTTTATCGGTACTAAATGATCCCACCGTTCGATATCTTGATTTCCACATCTGAGGTAGCGAGCCCCCTGTTGATCCGACTGACGATACGATACAGTTTTGCGATATCGTTCGCAGTTTTGGTATTATCCGTATATTCTCGAAGACCAAAAATAAAACTGCTTTACAAAGACAATTTTATTCAAACTCTTCAATCAAATTTTCGACGGTCTGCAAGAAACGCGCAGCTGGAGCGCCATCGATGACGCGATGGTCAAAGGTCAAGCTGAGTGTCATCATTGAACGCTGTGCTATTTTCCCCTCTTTCAACACTAGCAGCTCTGAAATACGCCCAATCCCTAATATGCCAGTTTCTGGTGGATTGAGAATGGGAGTAAATCGATCAATTCCGTATACTCCCAAATTCGTGATCGTGAATGTGCCACCAGTGAGATCGTCCGGGAGACTGGTTTTAGTTTGAACTCGGTCAATCAGACTTATCATGTCCACTTGTATCTGGTCAATAGATTTCTGGTCAGCATCATTGATAACGATAACTCTCAAGCCATCAGGTTGATCAACTGCTAACCCGATATTGATCCTATCCCTCAATTCAATACTTCCACCCTCAAGTCTTGCATTCATTAATGGGTGTGCACCTAATGCTTTGGAAACTAACGAGATAATGATCGCATTATAGCTGGGTATAACACTATGCCTATATTCTTTTCTAGCCTGTCTAAATTCAACTAATTTGGTTACATCAACTTCCATATGTAGTGTCAAAGATGCAGTGTTTTGTGAGCTGTTCAACAAGCGTTCAGCAATCACCGCCCTGACCCCTTTGACAGGGATTGACTTCTTGTCAGGTGCTGGTAGCTGAATGTCTACTTGAGATTGCAGCGCATCTTCAACATCTTGACGCGTGATTCTGCCAGAAGTACCAGATCCTATAACTGATCTCAGATCAAGGCCTTTTTCCTCTGCTAAACGTTTTGCCACAGGAGTCGCCAGCACTTTACTTTTCGATTCGTTTGACTCCTGAGTGTAGCCAACCACATGTTTGAATTTTATGATGCCATCGACAGAATTCGAAATTAGATTCAAGTCAAGCTTTTGCTGGCGGGCATAGAATTTAGCTTTTGGAGAGGCAAGAATTTTTCCGCTGCTAGACTGAACTTGTCCAACTGAGATCGCGGTTGAATCTGGTTGTTTAGGGGTAGAGGCCGCTTTTGATTTTTCCGCATCCGGGGTCACGTCAGCATACGTTTCTCCCTCGGATACCATCAGAGCCACAATAGTTTTTACTGGAACACGCTCTCCTTCTTTTACAAGGATCTTTGCCAGTACACCTTCTTGTTGAGCTTCTGAATCAACTGTGACCTTATCAGTCTCTAACACGAAGAGCACATCTCCGGGTTTTACATTATCTCCCTCCTTTTTTACCCATTCGACAATCATGCCCTCTTCCATGTTTAGCCCAATCTTTGGCATAACAATTTCAATAGTCATTAATAAACCTCATTGTGAGACAAAATAATCACTTGAAACAGCGCGAAACATCACTTGATTGATATCAATGATATAAGGGCCATTGCGCTTCAGGATTAGAAATGCTGAATCTTCCTCCTTCAATACCAGCTCTCGCTCACCATCCAAAGCGATGACCAAAGGTCGTTCATCCACAACCGCATAAGATTTTCCTGGATTCATTTTCTCCACATCGCCAACAGGAATGTGATTAATTAATCCCGGTCCAAGTGGCGTAGAAATCAATTTTTTGTTATTACTCGCACCATCGATGTTTACTAAACCGCCAAATTCGTCATCAACAGAGATGGGTGATATCATCCCAATCACCGCTGATAAACCAATGCTGGTGGGCGCAGCACGTGCAACTGCAATCTGCCTCATCTCAGAAGAATCCCAAACGGCACGCGCTCCTGAAAAACCCCCGGTATTGACAACCAAATCGACCAGGGCAATATCAGCTAATTCATCATTGATCCAAACTTCTATTCTTTTACTATGCATACAAAGAGAGTGCTGTTGGGATTTGTCCAATCCCGCAAAATATCCTGCACATAAACCGGCAATTGTGCCCTCAACAAAGAATGGAACAACATTATTCGTTCCGGTAGAAACAGGCAATAAAGGCACATCCCCACAGCCTTTAGAAACAACCCGAGTGGTGCCATCTCCCCCAAGAACAATAATACAATTGACACCATTCTTTTGCATTATCTCAGCAGCTCGCAGCGAATCCAGGGGTGAGTTGCTCAACTCTAGATCGAGAATGTCAACTATTGAAGCCAGCTCCGGATTTTGCTTTCGCAGGTTATGCACTGCTTGAGAACCAATCCCATACAAGTCCGGCATGATTTGTATCTTCGATACACCTGTAGCCTGGAGCCCCACCAACATCCGGCTAACAATATTTACCTTTTCGTGGTTGCTGATCACTGAAGCCTGTGCAACCACGCGGCGGATATCCTTTCCGGATGCTGGATTGGGAATGATGCCTACGCTGACCATAGCTTAATCCGGCTAAACTTCCAGAACCCGGTGCACGGCATTTACTATTTTTTGTTCGCTTGGCAAGACAAACTCTTCCAATACCGGGCTAAAAGGAATGGGAACGTCTTCTGCTGTAACGCGTATAATTGGCGCGTCCAGATAGTATAGACCATGCTCAGCCACCATTGCAGATACTTCAGAACTCACGCTGCAATCACCCCAGGTTTCTTGTACGACGACTAAGCGGCTGGTTTTTTCAACAGAGCGCAAGATTGCCTCTTTGTCCATTGGATCGATCGTTCGCAAGTCTAGAACTTCTACATCGACACCTTCTTGAGCCAATTTTTCGGCTGCTGACAAACACATGCTAACCATATAGGCATAGGTAACGATTGTGACATCTTTACCCTCACGCTTAACTTCTGCCTGCCCAAGGGGAACTGTGTAATCATCATCTGGCACCTCCCCTTTGACACCGTAAAGCTTCTTGTGTTCAAAAAACACGATGACATTATTATCTCGAATGGCGCTCTTGAGCAGCCCTTTAGCATCATAAGGGGTTGACGGCATTACAACCTTAATGCCGGGAACAAATGAAAACATCGACTCAAAACTGTTCGAGTGCTGTGCACCAGCGGACAAATAACCACCTACTGGGGCTCGCACTACCATAGGAATCTCCATGACTCCCCCAAACATATAGCGCATTTTCGCAGCCTGGTTGATGATCATTTCAGAAGCAAGGGTGATCCAATCAGAAAACTGCAACTCGATCACAGGTCGAATGCCGGTTGCTGCTGCACCAACTCCCATGCCAACGTAAGCCAATTCTGAAACCGGCATGTCAATCACACGCTCTGCTCCAAACTCTTCATAAAGTCCCTTCGTTGCAGCATTAGCACCACCATACGGCCCAATATCAATTCCCCACAATACTACTGAAGGATCGTTCTTCATTTCCTCCTGGAGAGCTTCTTTTATAGCTTGGTTGTAAAATATTTCTCGCATTATTTTCTCCTGCTTGATCTCTATACCCACAAATCTTGTAAAGCATCTTCCGGTTGTGGCAAAGGGCTATTCCGGGCAAACTCGACTGCTTGGTCCAATTCATCTATCACGGCCTGATCAATCAAATCCATATCTTGTTGTTTGAATATCTTCTGATCGATCAACATCTTCCTATAGGGTGCGATCGGTTCCCTGGCCCTCCAGGCTGCTACTTCTTCGGGTGGACGATAAGTATCTGGCTCACCCTCAAAATGTGTTCGCCATCGATAAGTTTTACATTCAACCAAAGTCGGTCCTTCTCCCGCACGAGCGCGCTCCACAGCTTCCTTCGTTACTTCATAGACTGCAACGACATCATTTCCGTCAACCACAACGCCTGGCATGCTGTAACTGGGGGCACGATCGGCAATATCTTCAATTTTTCTAACTTTAGATTGGCGAGTGCCTACTGCATAAAGATTGTTTTCACACACATATACAATCGGCAAATCAAAAGCCGAAGCAGCATTAAGTGATTCATGGAATGCTCCCTCGTTTGACGCGCCATCACCAAAAAAGCAGGCGGTGACTTGATCGGATTTCCGGAGTTTAGCTGAAAGTGCTGCACCAGTCGCTATGGGAATCCCACAGGAAACAATTCCATTCGCTCCAAGAATGCCCAACTCAGGCCAGGCAATGTGCATCGAACCACCCTTGCCCTTATTGTAGCC
>JBEQLH010000287.1:1173-4260 GCA_040326075.1 Anaerolineales bacterium | reverse complement strand
GCCTGTGCCTGCCTGACCACCTCGTGCGGCGTGAGTTTGAGCGCCAGCATATCCTGCCCATACTGCCGGGCTTGTGTCAGATGCAGGTCCAGCGCGGGCATCGGGACAGTGCCATCATCAGCCCTGAATAGGTTCTCCATCTCCGTTTGGGTATGGTTGGCCTGGCGCTGTGGGGTGAAGAATTCGGGATCATTTTCCAGGGGCCGTAAATACCCCTGCCACAAGTAGTCTGAACCCTTTTGCTCCTTACCGTCAATCGAGGCGATCAGCGGCAGGTGGTATTTACCGTTATCGGTCGTCCAGAAACTGAATTGCTGCAGCGTGGAGACGAAGAACCATTCCAGCGCCAGCGGGTGCCCAACAGGCGGATTTTCGGGAGCCGCAAAGTTAAAAGGAGTAACCTCAGGCAGCGTTGCGACCAGTTGAGTAACTTTCTGAACCTGGGATTCATTGACCACAACCCGTTGATCCCAGGGCGCATCTGGGGGTGGATCGGGCCAAAAAAGCGCTGTCGGCCCGGGGTGTTCTATCATTTGTGCTGCCAGTGCCGTCGCCGATCGTGCAGCCATCACGGGATGTCTGCCCTGGACAAGATAGGCACCGGTCGCACCACAGAAGGTATCCCCAGCACCCGTGGGGTCAAGTACTTTGCATGGTACCCCCTGCAGCTGTGTGACAAAGTCACCCTGGATGACCAGGGCTCCTTTTTCACCCAATGTCACGAACAAAATCTTTCCTGGTTCGGTTTTGGCAGATGCAAGTGAACCAAACACAGCCTCCGCTTCCCGTCTATTCATAAAATAATAATCGCTTTCTTCCAGCACCGCGCGCACAGCCTGTGGTTGTTCCTCCGCATTATACAAATCCGTTCCAGCAGAAATCCGTTTCGCCCCGCGCTGTCGGCAGGCTTGAATAAAAGGTAGTTGCCTTACCGCATCACCTAAAGGAGTGACGTGGATGAGATCATACTTTGACAGGTCAATCGGAAGCTCATTGGGTGAAAGCATCCTCTCAGCGCCAAGCGACTTCTTGAGATATTCGGTTTTTCCCTGCTCATAGGAAATCTCAAACTGCGGCAGCTCTTCTGGAGAGAAATGTGGACCGAGCCATTCTGATAAATGCTCAGTCACAGGCTGCAAACGTTCCGGGCAAGGGTCAGGTCGTGGACCAAACATAGAGACCTGCACGCCGCAGCGCTGAGCGGCCATGGCAGTGTACATGCCAGCCCCACCGGCAGATGCAGCTTTCTGGCCTGCAAAATGAAGGATGTCTGAAGATGCCCCGCCAATGACAAGTAAATGAGTCATGCGAAAATCCTCCCTTAGTCTTCTAAAATGGCGTATAAATTGTGGATGTGCGTAATTCTTCTCACTTCAAATGTGAGTAGGCAACGTATCTCGCCTAATAATGATTATAACTGACTCTGTTCTTGAGAGAGATTATTTAGTTAAATATATAACTGTTGAGCGTCTTCACAATATTCACATCAACCAAAAGTCACCTGAGCGTTGGCCAAGGATCATCTCCTAAGCGCTTTTCGAAACCCATTTTATACTGAGGCAACCTGGTCAGTAGTATACTAGGTCGAGTAAAGGGTCTGTGTACGAGTTCTTTGCAGCTGAGACATGTATCACTGGATTGAGCACACAGGGGCATTTTTCAACTTCTTCTTCATCTAATAAGGAGGTGTCAGGTGAGTATACATATTGGCGCAAAGCAGGGGCAAATCGCTCCAACCGTTCTTTTACCAGGCGATCCGTTGCGAGCCAGGCATATCGCGGAAACAATGCTGGAGGATGTATTCTGCTACAACGAAGTACGCGGCATGTTGGGCTATACGGGCCATTATGGAGACAAGCGCGTCTCGGTCATGGGAAGCGGCATGGGCATCCCAACCATCTCCATCTACGTAAATGAATTGGTGACCGAATATCACGTCAAGACCCTGATCCGGGTCGGAACTTGTGGAGCGCTCCAGCCTTACCTGAAGATTGGCGACATCGTGCTCCCCATGACATCCTCGACCAACTCACACATCAACAAGCTCCACTTCCAGGGAATGGATTATGCACCTGCAGCCAGCTTTGACCTGTTGCTGAAAGCCTATGAAGCCGCCAAAGAACGCGGGGCACGAGTTTTTGTGGGAGGCAACTTCGCCTCCGATACGTTCTACAACGACGATCCTGAATGGTGGAAGAAATGGGCTGCCTACGGCGTGCTTACGGTAGAAATGGAGACATCAGCTCTCTACACCCTTGCGGCGAAATTCAAGGTTCAAGCTCTGTCTGTGCTGACCGTGAGCGATTGCCTATTGACCAGTGAATTCGCGACATCCGAGCAGCGTGAAAGGGACTTCATGCAGATGGCTGAAATTGCGTTGGAGATTTCGCCTTAATCCAATAACCAATCTCCAATATCTCCTACCTACACTCCAATCTTCAACTCCTGATAAATCGTTCAAGAAGAAGATAGAGATACCCGCAGAAGACAAAGTATTATGCGAGACACCCATTCCCGGCAAACAACCCACTCGCATCGCCCGCTGGAAGTATGGCCTGGTGTGCTCCGCCATCCTGGCTGTGGTGCCCGCCGACGAGCAGGGCTTGGAGTTCAATAAACTGCCTGAGCTGGTTGAGGGACAGCTTTCCCCGAATGATCTGGAAAATTTAGGCTCGGTCTCCTGGTACACCACCACCGTCAAGCTCGACCTGGAGGTCAAAGACGAGATCGAGCGAGTCCCAGGGTCCAAAGTCCAGCGGTTGAGGAGGATGAATTAAAGGAGGTAAAACCAGAATCCCAAACCATTAGCTTCCTGAGCGGAGGCCTGAGCCTGTCGAAGGCCGCAGTCGAAGGTTCCCATTTTGAGTGGAGACGAAGGGTACATCCTGAGCGCAGCCGAAGGAACCTCCCCTCACATAGTCTAATAATTTCCAGTTCACCAAATGAGATCATGGCAAAGGTATTGTCGCTGAAGGGGGTCACAGACCCCCTTCGAGTAAGAGGCCAACTGACGGGAAAAATTCGTGATAATTCGCGTCAATTAGCGGATAAAATATCCCTAATTCCGCGTGAGTGTCCTCAAATCCC
>JBEQLH010000287.1:0-1073 GCA_040326075.1 Anaerolineales bacterium | reverse complement strand
TCAATTAGCGGATAAAATATCCCTAATTCCGCGTGAGTGTCCTCAAATCCCTCCAATTCAAACAAAAAGGACGAGCCGCTTGGCTCGCCCTTTCATGTCCATTGCTTCCTATTCAGAGCTCAGGACTAATCATCCTTATCTTTAGGACCCGCGTGGTCAGGCCGGTTGAGAAGACCTGGCGGGCTGTGGCCTTCCTTCTCGCTGCCGATCAATCCTTTATCTTTCCAGATCTGGCCCCAACCCTGGCCCTGTGCGCGATCTTCCAGCAGTTCCTCCGCCTCAGACCCATCAAGCTCACTGGTCTTGAGGGCTAACATGATCGCCCCCATGCCGTAGCCAGCACAGAAGTAGTCCATCACCCAATCTTCTGATACCTCGAAGCGCTCCCCAACCTTGTCTGCTAGTGGATGCAGCTTCTCCTGTTTACCTTCATCGCAGAAGGCACTGTTGTCCTTCTTGCCTTCGGGTTTGCCCTGATCATCATTTTTACCGCGGCCCTTGCCAACCTGCTTGACCCATTCCGCTTCGAACGAATATTCCTGCTCTGTTGTACCTTTAACCAGCACCCAATCGCCAATCTCGATCGCATCCATATCGAAATCCTGCGGGACGGCCACCATCACAATTCCACCCTTCTTGGTCTCGATCGTTACGGTTCCCGCATCAGGATCAACCGCAATCACCTCTCCTTTAACAGCTCCCTTGCCGGGTATGGCCAGGGCTGGCACGGCTGCCAGTAAAGCAACCAGGATGATTAAAATTGAGATGCTTAATTTTTTCTTCATTCGGATCCTCCACTCACTCCGTCAAGCCTACTACCAGCCAGATCTCTTCCCAACTAAAGTCATCAGCTAACATAACCAGCATCTCCTCGGTTGGAGTGCCGGCCTGGTCCTCGGTCTGCAGGGCAACCAGGATATCTTCGAATTCAGCCCCGCTGCAGAACCAGGTCATCACCTCTTCATAGCTGGTGAAATCGTACTCGTCAGCAATCCCCTGCCCGATGTTGTTGATTTCCTCGCCAGGGCATTCAGCTTCGGGTGTCTCTACTGGCTGGGTCTCCTCTGGCTGCG
>JBEQLH010000286.1:0-4263 GCA_040326075.1 Anaerolineales bacterium | reverse complement strand
ACCAGGCGCATCTACCACTCGGTGGGAGATATCCCCGACCATATCGACCTGGCGGTGATCCTGACCCCTGCGCAGACGGTACCCACCATATTGGAAGAATGTGGTCAGAAAGGAATCCGCTGGGCGATCATTGAGACAGCTGGCTTTCGTGAATATACTGATGAGGGCGGCCAGCTCGAGGACGAGATATCCCGGGTGGCGGATGAATATGGGATTCAGTTTGTTGGGCCGAACTGTATCGGCGCCATGAACATGGAAAACGGATTATGTGTGCCCTTCCCGCGCTTGAAGAAGTTCGTCAAGCAGGGCGAAGTATCTATGATCACTCAGAGCGGGGGAGTTGGCATGAGTGCGCTCAACCTGATGGCCAACGAAGGACTGGGTCTGAATAAATTTGTCTCGGTAGGTAACATGTTGAAGATCGATGCCGAGGACATGCTGGAATATTTGATCACGGATGAAGGCACAGGGTTGATTTTCATGTATCTGGAGAGCATCCGCGATGGTAGAAGGCTGATGGAGATCGCTCGCAAGTCGCCCAAGCCGGT
The DNA here is from genome assembly GCA_040326075.1 of Anaerolineales bacterium. Classification (GTDB taxonomy): domain Bacteria; phylum Chloroflexota; class Anaerolineae; order Anaerolineales; family UBA4823; genus PFL25. The sequence goes on along the minus strand of JBEQLH010000286.1, from coordinate 3,715 downwards.
GGTGATCTTCAAAGCCAACATTGGTGAACTGGGGAAGAACATCGCTCAATCTCATACTGCTTCGCTTACCAGTGACGATAAGATCGTCGAGGCTGCTTTTCACCAGGCAGGCATCATCCGCGTTAATTCCGCCACTACCTTTGGCAACAACCTGAAAATACTGGGATTACCCCCAATGAGAGGCGAGAACCTGGCCATCATCTCCCGATCTGGTGGGCATGCGGTTATGGCAGCTGACGCTACGGAATTAGCTGGTTTCAACCTGGCACATTTCCCGGACAGTTTTCTGCGCGAGATCGAAAATCACTTCCGCGCCTCGGTGATCAGGTTGACCAATCCACTGGATCTCGGTGACCTGTTTGATCTGAACGTCTATGCTCAAATCGTTGAGCAGACTTTACAGTTGGAAGGTGTGGATGGGATCGTCTTCCTGCACACCTCGCTCTCGGATGCGGAAAACCAGACCAGTCGAAAATTATTAGATCGCATGATCGAATTGGTGGACAAGTACGATAAACCGGTCGCCTATTACATCTCGGCTGCTGCGGAAGAAGTCAACTACTTGAAGCAAAATTACGATTTCCCCATATTCACCCAGGTGGTTGAGACGATCCGCGCCTTAGAGATGAGCTATCACTACCATGTACAATCGGGAAGAGTGCGAACGAAAGAGGAGATCCCAGTTTTTAAGGTGGATCAATCAGGTGTGCGTTCGTTGATCTCGGGTGCTGTGCAGGAGAAGCGCGATCTACTGCTCTCGGAGGCGCTCCAGGTTCTGGAGCATTATGGTATTCCCACAGTGCCGAGCGTGATCGCCATGACGGTCGACGAAGCCCAATCGGCAGCAGAAAAAATCGGTTATCCGGTGGCGATAAAAATCGTCGCCGAACAGATCTCGCACAAATCTGATGTGGGTGGCGTACAGCTGAACCTGCGCAGCTCCACCGCTGTGGCTGAGGTATTTGATGACATGATGGATCGAATTCACAAGACATACCCAGAGGCGAAGCTGGATGGCGTCCTGGTGCAGCCGATGGTTACTGGAGGCCGGGAATTGATCCTGGGCGGTCGGCAGGATCCACAATTTGGGCCAGTTCTGCTGGCGGGTTTGGGCGGGATATTTGTAGAGATTTTCGAGGAATCACAAGTGCGCGTGGCACCGATCTCTCGTCGGGAGGCCAGGGAGATGATCCAGGGCTTGCGCGGCTACCAGATACTGGCTGGCGCACGCGGGCATAAACCTGCTGATATTGATGCGCTGGTCGAGACTCTGCTGCGCTTATCCCAACTGCTGACCGATTTCCCTGAGATTAAAGAATTGGACATCAATCCCCTGCGTGTTTTCCACGAAGGTGAAGGCTGCCGCGCTTTGGACGCGCGGATAATTTTGGAATAGCAGAAGGGGTTTATTAGGATTTGTGTTCATGGAATGGTGAACGTCTTTGCTGCCAAATCCCCCTATCCTAAAACGGCCAAAAGATTGGCATGACAAGCATGACTACCAAGAATATCACTAGAGTCAACGGCAGACCGACTTTGATGTAATCGCTGAAACGATAACCACCGGGACCCATAACCAACAGGGTAGCCGGGTGTCCCACGGGACTCAAGAATGCGGCGGATGCGGCTACAGCGACAGTCATCGCCAGGGGATAAGGAGAGACTCCCAGATCACTGGCGGTATTCAACGCGATGGGTACGAGCAGCACTGCCGCCGCCGGATTTGGCATCACTTGAGTGGCGAGAGAAGTCAATATAAACAAACCTGCCATGATCACCGTTGGCCCATAGACCCCAAGCAGGTTCACCATCCAGGTTGCCACAAAGCTGGCTGCACCGGTTTTCTGCATGGCAATCCCCAAGGGGATCATGCCGGCGATCAGGAAGACTGCTTTCCACTCAATGGAGCGGTAAGCCTCATCCATAGTCAAGCAGCCGGTAATAACCATCAGCACCACACCCACCACAACCATGATGGCGATCGGCACCCATCCGAGGATCACCGGTAGGAGCACCACCACCCAAATCAGCACTGCCAAGAGGGCTTTGTTGGTGCGGGGTGCTTCCTGGGCCTCTTCTGTCAGCACCAGGAAATCCGGTTCGCTGCCTAAGAGCTGTATCCTTTCTCGAGCGCCGTGAAGCAGGAGCGCGTCACCAAAACGCAGCGCCATCTCACCCAGATTTGAGTAGTAGGCGTTTCCTTCGCGCCAGATAGCCAGCACGCTGAGACCATATTTGACCCGAAAGTGTATCTCGCGCAAGGTCTTGCCAACCAGAGTCGTGTGTGGGGAGAGCACAGCTTCCACCAGACCGACTTCAGCGGATTCGATTTCGCTTAGTTCAGGAGGTAGTTCGGATTCAATTCGCAGGGTTTGTAAGCCATCCACAGTGAGCAAATCCTCCCGGTTACCTTTGACCAGCAAGGTATCTCCGACTTCTAACTGCTCGTTTGGATCGGGCATCAAATGGGTTTTCCCCTGGCGGATGATACCGAGCACCCCCAATCCAAAAGCATCTCCCAGCCTGCTCTCAATCAGGGATTTTCCGATCAGGGAGGAATCCTCAGGGAGACGCATCACCATCAGCCTCTCTTCCAGGTGGTAAACCTGGGCTGGTTGGGGGGCCGAAGTAAAGAGTTCCTTCTCTGCGCGGAGCGCATCCAGCTGGGCGTGATCACCCTGCACCAGCAGCTTATCTCCAGCTTGCAAGGGGATGCTCTCAAGGTTGGTGCGCCAGACGATCTCTCCCCGGCATATGGCGAGTACGATCGCGCCGTAGAGTTGGCGAAAGTCAATCTGGCGCAGGGTTCGGTTAATAAGAGATGATTTTGAGGAAAGCTCCACCTCAACCAGTTCGATCTCGGCCGAGGTCAATCTTTCGATGGGGATTTTTTCATCTTCGACAACTAAATGCTGCCGGTCATGAAAATCCGTCAATTGGTCAAGACGCCCCTCCAATAGAAGCCGGTCACCTGTTTGCAGGATTGTCTCCGCAGTTGGTGCCAGCTGCGTGTGCTCATCGTGGATGATGGCGACCACGTTCAGTCCCAAGATCGAGCCCAGTTTACTGTTTCCTAAAGATTTCCCAACCAGGTTGGAGTCATCCGGCAGGTAAACCATAACCATGCGATCCTGAAGATCATATAATTCTTTATAGTCGGCTTGTGCACCTCTGGCGGTTTCACGACCTATGTCTCGATCGGGCAGCAGGCGGCGACCAAGCAGGACCATGAATATGACCCCCGCAGCTAACACAAACACGCCAACCGGTGTGTAGTCGAACATGCCAAAGGGCTCCAGGTTGGCGGCGCGCAGCGCTTCGCTGATCAAGATATTCGATGGGGTACCGATCAGTGTGGTTAGACCTCCCATCAGAGCAGCAAAAGCCAAGGGCATTAACAGCTTGGAAGGGGGTATCTTGGTACGCCTGGCGATATCGATCACCACTGGTAGAAATAGCGAGGCAACGCCGATGGAGTTCATGAAACCGGATAAGGCACCGACCATCAGCATAATCAACAAAGTCAATCGCACTTCGTCACTGCCAGCCAGACGCAGAACGTGATGCCCAATAGATCCAGCCACCCCTGTGCGGGCTAAACCGGCGCTGAGGATCAACACTGCCCAAACGGTGACTACAGCTACGTTGCTGAAACCAGATAAGGCCTCAGCGGGTGTCAGGATTCCGGTGAGAGCTAAACTGACCATCACCAGCA
>JBEQLH010000285.1:0-4270 GCA_040326075.1 Anaerolineales bacterium | reverse complement strand
GAGCGCGCCTCAATGGCATTGAGGAGGTCGAGGGTTCGAATCCCTCTGGGTCCACAGGTTGCAGGATTTCGAGATCAGTGTATGCAGCGCTGGCAAATTATAGAAGTTTGACGGCGTTAAAAACTGGTCTCAATTTGTATAAAAAATAGAATATTATCGTCCAGGTAGGAGTAGTAAGCCATCCAGCAGCGAGCCGGGAGAGCGAGGTGGAAGCCCGACAAGGTGCCCCTGGAGCACTTAGATTGGTTGAACTCGCCTACCGAGCCTTTTTGAGGCAGATTCCACCGGTGAAAGCAAATCCAAGATTTCAGGTTTTGGATGTGGATAGGATAGCCGGTGGCGGGTTTCGCCCGTTATCGCGAACCAAAGCGGCTTCCTTTTGCAGGTAAACACTGCAAAGATAAGCAAGCAGGGTGGTACCACGGAGCAAACCCTTCGCCCCTGAAGAGCGAAGGGTTTTATGATCCTATCAGGATCACTGGATAGCTGTCCGCGATAGGTTATTGTGATCCTGATGGTGAAAGATTTATTACTGGAGGTGTGAGATGATGTCTGGAACCAACGTTTACCGGGTGGATTATTTCCCCTGCCTTCTCGCCCACCTCCTTGCCCTCATTCTCAACGGAGGATAATTATTGTAATCGCAAAGACTTGAGCGAACAAATAGAGAGTGAGGCAGCAATGATGTTTGGTACATACAACCCAAGTAATATTGAATCAAAATGGCGGCGAGAATGGCAGTTAAGCGACCTGTATCGAGCCCTTGAATCGCAAGGCAAACCAAAATATTCTTGTTTAGATTTTTTCCCTTACCCATCAGGTGAAGGGTTACATGTCGGACATTGCCGGAATTACATTCCTACGGATGTACTGTCGCGATATATGCGCATGCGAGGCTATAACGTTTTACATCCCATGGGCTGGGATGCATTTGGAGAACCGACAGAGCACTACGCTGTAACCCACGGCGTTCATCCACGCGAGACTACTGATCGAAGTACGGAAAATTTTCGCCGTCAGATGGAATTAATCGGAACCAGCTATGATTGGTCACGCGAGATCGACTCATCACAACCAGAGTTCTACCGCTGGACGCAGTGGTTCTTCCTGAAGCTTTACAAAAAGGGTTTGGCATACAGGAGCACGAACTGGCAATGGTGGTGTCCAACTTGTCAAACCACATTATCCAGCCATGAAGTATCAGCAGGCGTGTGCTGGCGTGGACATCAAGGCGTTGTCAAGCGCGAGATACCAGCCTGGTATTTCCGTATCACCGCTTATGGGGATGCATTACTGGATGGCTTAGATGATCTCGATTGGTCTGATCGGATAAAGAACATTCAGCGTAACTGGATTGGTAAATCAGAAGGGTGTGAGATCATTTTTCGAACTGAGGCAGGTGAAGCTTTACCGGTCTTTACCACACGACCGGATACTGTATTTGGGGTTACATTTTTCCTCCTGGCTCCTGAACATCCTCTAGTGCAGAAGATTACCACTGATGATCAGCGCACTCAGGTAGCAGCTTATTCTGCGCAGACTGCCCACTTGAGTGAAATCGATCGGATGACTGAAACGCGAGAGAAAACAGGGGTTTTCACCGGCAGCTTTGTGATCAATCCAATCAACAAATCCCACATCCCGGTGTGGATTGCAGATTACGTCCTACCATCTTATGGGTCGGGGGCAGTAATGGGTGTTCCAGCACATGACGAACGGGATTATGAATTAGCTCGCAATTATGATCTGCCGGTGAAAGTTGTCATCCTTCCACCGGGAACCTCTCCTGGAGCGAGTTTAGACGAAGCTTATCTTGGTCCCGGAGAAATGATCAACTCGGGGGAGTTCGATGGACTTCCAAGTGATGAAGGCAGCGAGCGCATCACTGATTATATGGAAACCCACAAGCTGGGTTGCAGGAAGGTGCAGTACCGGATGCGTGATTGGTTGATCAGCCGACAACGATACTGGGGCACACCGATCCCAATCGTCTACTGTCAAAATTGTGGAGAAGTTCCAGTACCTGAGGAGCAGCTGCCGGTATTGTTACCGAACATGGATGATTTTCGACCAGATGGAAGCGGTCGATCTCCTTTGGGGCGCGCAGCTGAGTTTGTCAACACTACCTGCCCGAGGTGCGATGGTCAAGCTCACAGAGAGACAGATACCATGGGAGGTTTCGCTTGCTCATCCTGGTATTTTCTGCGCTTCACAAGTCCACATTATGATCAGGGTCCTTTCGAGGAAGAGGCAATGCGGTATTGGATGCCTGTCGATCTATATGTCGGCGGTATTGAGCACGCGGTTCTGCACCTGTTATACGCTCGTTTCTGGACATACTTCTTGGCAGATGAAGGCCTGGTCCCTTTCAAGGAACCTTTTACCAAGCTGCTCAACCAGGGTCAATTGATGGGAACAGATGGGCTGCGCATGTCGAAGTCACGGGGTAATGTGATTACACCAGATAGTATGGTTGAGAAGTACGGTGCTGATGCACTGCGCGTTTATGAATTATTCATGGCCCCGTTTGATCAGGATGTGAATTGGAATGATGATGGCATCAACGGTGCGCGCCGCTTCTTAAACCGCACCTGGAATCTGTATTCTAAAACCTATCTTGAAAGCACAGCGGCATCGAAGAAAGATAAAGAGCTTGAGCGAGAGCTGCATAAGCTCATCCGCAATGTCAGCCAGCGGATTGAAGATTTCCGTTTTAATACCATGATTTCGGCATTGATGGAGTTCGTTAACCTGCTCGGGGAACGCTACCAGACTGGGAACTGGCGCACAGAGACATACCATCGGGTCTTAGAGACATTGATCATCTTGATAGCGCCTGCTGCTCCGTATATAGCTGAGGAATTGTGGCACCAGACAGAACATGATGGCAGTGTCCACATACAAGATTGGCCTCAATGGGATGCAAAGCTGGCAGAAGATGAGACTGTCCAAATTCCCATCCAGGTCAATGGCAGGCTGCGTGCCCTGGTTGAGGTTGTTAAGGATGCAGATCAGAAAGAAGTGGAGACAGCTGCCTTTGAATCGCCCAAAATCCAACAGCATATTGGTGAAGGGAAAGTAAAAGAAGTGATCTTTGTGCCGGGTAAAATTATGAATATACTCATTGATCAACCATAATATGTCCCATCCAATCCATTCCTATTGGGATCTCGAAGATGACAAAAGTTACAAATCGGAGGTGTCATGACCATCGCTCTGGCAACAGCCTGGCAGCCGCGAGGTGAACTTACCCGATTTATCAATCTGCTCCCGCATCTCCAGAATGCGTATTCCGGGATAGCGGTGTCTTTACCACCCGAGACGGACAATAAAATAGTGGAGCATCTGCAGGAATTGCCTGCGGTGAAAGCGGTCATCTCACAGGAATGGTCATGGGGTCGCTACCTTGCTCTAAAGGGTGCCTTTGAGATTGACTGCACCCATATCCAGTACGCTGATTTCGATCGGCTGTTGCGCTGGATTGAGACCAGACCGCAGGAATTGCAGCTAACTTTGGAAACCATTCAGCAGCATGATTGCCTGATAATTGGTCGTACCGCGGCCTCATACCAGACACATCCGCAGGCACTCATCCAGACCGAAGCGATCAGCAACCTGGTGGTATCTTTCCTGGTTGGTCAAGTAATGGATGTCAGCGCGGGTTCGAAAGGATTCTCTCGCCAGGCGGCAGAGTTCATTCTGGCTCAGTGCGAACCAGGCCATGCTCTCGGCACTGATGCAGAGTGGCCTCTGGTCCTAAAAAGAGCTGGTTTTCAGGTGAGTTATGTCACCGTAGATGGTTTAGATTGGGAATCCGCTGACAGGTTTCAAAAAACTGCTGCAGACCAGCACAGTCAAAAAGCGGCTGCTGAGGATTACGATGCAGATCCCGAGAACTGGGCAAGGCGGGTTGGTGTGGCAATGGAGATCGTTCAATTGGGAATCAATACTGTTGGTAGAGAATTTAATCCACGAAAAAGCTGAGAAATTAATGATTAACCAAGGCAAATTTGATACCACCACTGGAAGTTGGTACAATCGGCGAGTGGTGATCAGAAACGATATCCGCAAAGATAAACTTATTTTCGTGCGACTTTGCAACCCGTCCAAGAATTGAGACTTCGATCGCGATTAACAGTTATCGAGATTCAGAACCTCTTTCAAATGAAGCGCACAGTATGGTTATAATCACTCGGAAATCGAATACGACAAAACTTCAATCAGCGCTTCGATGAATTTATTGTTGAAATAATCCAGAAATAATGGAGAG
>JBEQLH010000064.1:0-12646 GCA_040326075.1 Anaerolineales bacterium | reverse complement strand
CTTCGAGAACATTTCACCTTTGGGAGTTTAACCCCTGAGACCAGTTTGTACTCCAACGATCGCCAGACTGAAAAGACACTATTCCGTATGGTTGATGATCAGGCTATTGAAACCGTCTTGATGTATTACGAGAAGAGACGAACCCTATGCATATCCACTCAATCTGGATGTGCAATGGGATGTGTTTTTTGCGCAACCGGCCAAATGGGTTTTCATCGAAATCTGACCAGTGGTGAGATTGTGGAACAGGTTATGTATTTTGCCCGGCAGCTTAAAGAAAGTGACGAAAGTTTAACCAATATTGTAATTATGGGTATGGGTGAACCGTTCCATAATTACACAGAAACAATGGCTGCTGTAGACCGCTTAAATCATCCTATGGGAATGAATTTAGGTGCTAGACGCTTCACAATTTCTACAGTTGGATTAATCCCAGAGATTCTACGTTTTGCTGATGATCACCGCCAGGTAAACCTGGCTGTCTCCTTGCATGCCGCAGATGATGAATTGCGCAGTTCGATGCTGCCCATAAACAGCAAATATCCACTTGATGAATTAATTGCCGCCTGCCGGGAGTATGTGAAAATGACTCATCGACGGATCACTTTCGAATGGGCGCTCATTCACAATATAAATGACACAATAGAACAAGCCAGTACACTCGCAAACCTCCTCCGCGGTCTAATTTGCCATGTCAATATCATTCCCCTGAATCCAACTGATGGTTATAGTGGTAAAGCAACAACGATGGAACGAGCCCGCTTATTTAGAGCAGAGTTGGAGCGCCAAGGGATTCCTTGTACTATCCGCATCCGACGCGGTATCGAAATCCAGGCTGGTTGTGGTCAATTAGCATCAGTAAGCGTATAAGCCAACCCAAGGTGGAGGTCGTCAATGACTGCTAAGGTTATCCTCAATCCATATGCGGGACGCTGGAAGGCGAGAGAACGGAAGGAGGAAGCAGAGCAAGCCCTTAGAGATACCGGGATCGAATTTGAATTGGAAGTAACTGATGGACCTGGGCATGCGATCGATCTGGCCAAACAAGCATCTAAACAAGGATTTAATCCGATTATCGCTGCTGGCGGCGATGGAACCTACAGCGAAGTGGTCAACGGGATTGCCCAGGCCACTGACAATGACGGTTCAATTACTTTTGGGGTATTACCTTTAGGTTCTGCAAATGATCTGGTTGATAACCTCAACTTACCAAAAGATCTACTTTCTGCAGCCCGAGTGATAGCTAATGGGAAAGTGCATAGGATGGATTTATGCATGGTGAATGATCGCTACTTTGATAACAACGCAGCTATTGGACTCGAGCCATATGTCACCTTAATTCAACAAAGGATTACCCGTTTGAAAGGAAGTTTGCGCTACCTCACTGCAACCCTGATGGGTGTATATGATAATCCTCAGTGGGAGATGCACCTCGAATGGCAAGGTGGTGAGTATTCCGGTCTAACTACCCTGGTGACAGTTGGTAATTCACCCCGTACAGGTGGTCTTTTCTTCATGACTCCGCATGCAAATCCATTTGATGGTCTCTTGACTTTTGTTTACGGTTTCATGCCAACCCGCCGTAAAATTTTGTCTTTACTACCACGTACAATGAATTCCGGAGAAGGTAGCTATGTGGAGCACCCATCGATACACGAAATATCTTCACCTTGGCTGCGCATTCACTCTGTAGGACCAACTCCCGCACATGCTGATGGAGAGATATTCTCAGAAGCGATTCACGATTTGGAATACAAGATCTTTCCCAAATGCCTTCCAATCTTGCTTGATAAAAACCCATTTGTTAATTAATGTCACAACAAAATATGCATGGCTATTTGCCCAAAATTCAGGGAGCTATTTACCAATTTATTGAGTATTTGCTCAAGATCTTTCTTGATTTACTTTATAACCAGTTTGCCTGGGCATATGATTGGGTAGCTGACCTGGTCTCTCTTAGAAGATGGCGGATTTGGGTGTATAGTGTCCTGCCATATCTTGAAAGTTCCCCGATTCTTGAGTTAGGACATGGTCCAGGTCATTTACAAAAAAAGTTAAATGGATTGGAATATTCGACTTTCGGGATTGATGTAAGTGCAAAAATGGTCAGAATCGCTGGGCGGCGATTACGAGAGGACAACTACATTCCATGTCTGGTTGTTGGAAGAGCCCAAGATTTACCATATCCTGATCAAACTTTCAAACGGGTAGTGGCAACCTTTCCCAGTGAGTACATAAACAGTAGGGAAACACTGAAAGAAATTTGGCGAGTTTTAGACCAATCGGGTGAACTCATTATCCTGATAACAGCCTGGATCACTGGAGATAAATTTCTTGAGAAATTAGCTGCCTGGACATTCCATGTGACTGGGCAGGCACCCGATCCAATTCAACCGGGAATAGCTCAACAAGACTTTTTTCAGCTAAGCGCAGCCCAGGAAGTAGGTTTTCTGGTAACATCACATTTATTAGATCTTGATTCAAGCAGGGTGATGATAATCAAAGCAAGAAAATTTGATCCTGAAAGACTCTAATATCACCACTTCTCGTGTACAATAGTTCTTATGGAATTGGGTGTTGGTATTGCTAAAATTAGAAAATATGCCGCCTCGGAAAGTGGGGACACTGTTGAGGTAGTTGAACGACCAAAGGGCGGCCTGTCTGTTGTTCTGGCAGATGGCCAATCCTCCGGGCGTGGAGCGAAGTGGATTTCCACTCTCGTCGTCCGCAAAGTCATTACATTATTGGCTGAAGGCGTTAGAGATGGTGCAGCCGCGCGTGCCGCCTCTGATTCGCTCTTCACAGAACGCGGTGGAAAAGTTTGCTCGACCCTGAACATCTTGTCTGCTGATAACCAAACTCGGACGCTGGTCATCACCCGTAATAATCCGGCTCCAGCTCTAATCGCTACCAACGAGGATATTGCCGTTTTAGAAGAAACCTCCATACCCATCGGTTTATATCGCGGGACACGTCCAGTAATCACTGAGCTGTCACTTGATCCTGGCCTGACCATCGTAGTTTACACAGATGGAGTGGTCCACGCGGGATCTCGATATGGTGAGAGCATCGATGTCTACACTTGCTTGCAAGCGCTACTTGAAAATGAAGATCCCTCTCCCCAATTCATCGCCGATTCACTGTTGGAGAATGCGTTGAAACTTGATCGAGGCCGGCCTTCTGATGATATCAGTGTGGTTGTGCTGCGGGTGATGAGTAGATCTGGTGATGAAGTCAGAAGGATGACGGTTAGGTTACCCCTCGATTTGCGGTGAATTTCCTTTTTGTTTTCAAATGATCAATAATGTCCAGAAGAGCAATCTTATTGGTTTAGTAGGACCTTGTTCAGCTGGAAAATCAACATTAATCGGGAGGCTCAAGGGGTTTGGTTACAACTGCAGGCATATTGCTCAGGAACATTCATATGTTCCTGATATGTGGCTGCGGCTGGTAAACCCAATCGTGCTCATCTACTTGGACGTTTCTTATCCCGTATCAATGGATCGCCGTCCATTGAATCTTACCTCGAAAGAGTTTGAGGAGCAGAAGAATCGACTTTCGCATGCTTTCCAGAATGCTGATTTGTATTTACATACAGACGAACTAACACCTGATGAAGTCCAAGCCCTGGTCATGAATTTCTTCAGCAAACATAATATCCAATCACAAAAGTAGTGTCAGGATAATTTCAAACCCAGATTCATTATTGCGCATTATTTTACAAACTCCAGGATCAGGAGTATAATGCTTTGGCTCGCCAGCCACCGGCTGGCATTTATTGATTTTGAGGAGTTCATTTTTCCATGAAAACCTATCGCTGGTTAATCATCATCCTGGTTATCGTAACTCTTGCGATCTGGATCAACTTGCCAAATAACCCCGGTATCCATGTTGGTGGAATTAATCGGGACATCGATACCCGTCTTGGATTGGATCTGGTTGGTGGAGTTCAAGCCTTGTTGGAAGCCGACCTTCCAGAGGGTACTGACGTGGAAGCAGAAAAAATGCGCACTGCGGCCAGAATTGTTGAAAATCGGGTCAATGGTCTAGGAGTGACGGAGGCGCTTGTCCAGCAAGCCGGGGAAAAACGTATTGTCGTTGAGCTGCCAGGCATTGATGACCCAACAGTCGCGATTTCTACCATCCAGGAGACTGGATTGCTTGAGTTTGTCGATATGGGCAATACTCCTGTACCTGCTGGGACAAGAATTGTGACGGATATGGCCACGTCAGAGACCCCTGATACTGATGAGCAGGTCTGGCACACCGTAATGACGGGTGAGGTGATAGAGAACGTGCAGGTGTCTCGCGATCCTTCTGGGCAGTATGTAATTCAATTTCAACTCGACTCAGAAGGAGCAGATATCTTTTCCGAATATACGACAGCCCATGTCGGAGAATTCTTGGGCATTGTATTGGATAAAACGGTGGTTTCAGCCCCTAACGTTAATGAACCAATCACTGAAGGTGAAGGTGTGATCAGCGGAGCATTTACCCTAGAGAGTGCAAATAATTTAGCTGTCCAACTCCGTTATGGCTCTCTGCCAATTCCACTCAAGGTTGTTGAAACCCGCACGATTGGTCCAACTCTTGGACAAGATTCTCTTCAGAAAAGCTTAATTGCTTTGCTAATCGGTTTCATTGTCGTCATTTTGTTCATGGCTCTGTACTACCGGTTGCCGGGCGTGTTAGCCGATATTTCGATCATAATTTATGCATTAATAACTTTTTCAATCTTTAGGTTCGTGCCAGTCACTTTAACCTTACCAGGTATTGCAGGTATCATGTTGAGCACCGGCAGTGCACTCGATGCCAATATATTGATCTTCGAGCGGTTAAAAGAGGAATTGAGGGAAGGTCGGCGCTTAAACCAGGCCGTAGATATTGCCTGGAAGAGAGCCTGGCCTTCAATTCGTGACTCGAATATTGCAACCTTAATCACCTGTGGAATTCTGTTTTGGTTTGGTAGTGCCTTTGGAGCTACGATTGTCAAAGGTTTCGCTCTCACCCTGTCGATTGGTGTCATCATCAGTTTATTCACAGCAATCTTTGTTACCCGGACATTCTTGAATTTAGTGCTTGTCTATGTGCAAGACAAGAACTACGCCAGGTGGTTTGGGATTTAATTAGGGAACTTATTTATGTTCAATATATTAGGAAGACGATATCTATTTTTTGGTCTATCTCTGTTGTTAATTCTGCCTGGCATAATAATTGCCATATTCTATGGCATGAATTTGTCAGTTGATTTTACGGGTGGAACTCTCGTAGAAATCAGTTTTGAATCTGGCACCACTCCCCCTCCCGCTGAAATCGTAACGATCTATAACCAGTTTGGAGTATCAGATGTCCAGGTCCAAACTACTGGGGATAATACTATCATCGCCAGGTCATCATTCCTGGAGGATGCAACCCGGGCGGAAATCTTAAACACAATCGAAGATAAATTAGAGGATCCCGTCAATATTGTCCGCATCGATAGTGTAGGGGCAACAATTGGAAGAGAAGTGACGATAAGGGCTGCTCTTGCTGTGGCTGTGGCGGCAATTATTGTCGTTATCTATATTACCTTCGCCTTCCGCGGCATGCCGAATGCCTTCCGGAATGGCATATGTGCAATTATTGCAGAGCTGCACGATGTATTGATCGTGTTCAGCTTGGTCGCATTAGGAGGTATTTTCTGGGGATGGCAGTTGGATGCATTATTCCTGACTGCGCTGTTGACTGTGATCGGTTTTTCTGTACAGGACACGATCGTTGTATTCGACCGCATCCGAGAAAATTCTACGATTTATCGGCGTCTTCCTTTTGAAACCCTGGTAAACCACTCAATAATTCAGACCCTACAACGCTCGATCAATACCCAGCTGATGACAGTCGAGTTCATGCTCTTAGCCCTGGTATTATTCGGTGGCTTAACTCTCCGGCAATTTGCGGTCATTCTATTGGTGGGCCTGTTCAGTGGTACCTATTCTTCAATATTCATCGCCGCCCCAGTTCTGGTAGTCTGGGAAAATCGTGAATGGCAAAATTGGTTTGGTCGCGGAAAGAAAAGCAAAGAAGCGCCTGCCTCATAATAATTGGAAAGGATAGTCGCGGGTTTTGATGGGCATGAAGATTCTCGTCAAGACCTGTTTTTGTATAATTTGATGAAAACTGGATACAAAGCTTCAACAGATAATTCTGGGGAAGAAACCAGGCCTAATTATGTAATTGAAACCTGGGATAAACCTCAACCTTCGTCCGGCGGACGTGCATTTCGAAGAATATTCCGAACTGGTTGTCTCGTGTTTGGGATTATCTTTACCTGTTTTCTGGTTCTTGCCAGTGTCTATTTGCTGATGCCCTTCCGGACAAACCTGCTAATATTGGGAATCGATCGGACTCCTGATGGTACATCCCTGGGGCGAAGTGACACCAACATTCTCCTGACAATCAAGCCTCTTCGTCCATACGTTGGGTTGCTGTCAATTCCTCGAGACCTCTGGGTTACTATTCCTGGAGTCGGTGAAAATCGGATTAACACTGCTCATTATTTTGCCGAAGGGCAGGAATCTGGCAGCGGTCCTTCAGCTGCACTGGAAACCATCGAGCAAAACTTTGGCGTACATGTTGAACATTTTGTGCGAATTCGATTTGATGGGATTGTAGATCTGATCGATTCCATGGACGGATTGGATATCGAGCTGCATGATCCTATGGCAGGTCTGCCAACAGGTGAACATCATCTTTCTGGCGAACAGTCTCTGGCTTTTGTCAGGGACCGCCAGGGCACAGATGACTTCTTCCGAATGCAGCAAGGTCAATTCTTTATCACTGAAATTATTGAACAGCTTATCCAGCCAAAGACCTGGCCGCGGATCCCAGCAGTCGTTGTTTCTATCAATGATTCAATTGATACCAATCTTCCCCTATGGGTTTGGCCGCGTTTAGCATTCGCCTTATTGCGTTCTGGGACAAGCGGTATAGATTATCATGTTATCGGACGTGAATTGGTGTCATCTACCACCACATCTGAAGGCGCGCAGGTCTTAATCCCTGAATGGTCCTTAATCAACCCCTTAGTGGAAGAGATTTTTGGGCAATAGTGACAATTCACCCCCCAAAGGTGCTCACAAAATATCGTCCAAAGAATATCAGTACTGAAGCGCCTGCGATCATAAAAGGTCCATATGGGATGAATGTAAAGGCTTTGTATTTCCGGGCTACTATGGAGAGGAGAAGGTAGATGATACTCACTCCACCGGCCAGTAAAATGGCAAAAAATAATCCAGCAATGATCGCTGGCCAACCTAAGAGTAAGCCTAATATTCCACCCAGAATAACATCTCCAAAGCCGAGTGCTTCATCATTGAAACCCGCCTGGCTTCTTCGCACAACAAAACGGGCAAACAATGCGCCTATGATGTATAAGATCAGCATGGCGCCAAATCCCGCCAACCCTCCAAGAATTGTGTTGACTATGCCATGTAATTGAATTCCAATGATCAATCCAAGGATACTCCCGACGAGACTGACTGGATGCATAATTAGATGATGCTCAAGATCAATAATGACCACTACACCGAAATAAATCAAAACCAGCAAACTTACCCAAAATCCCAGCACCAGGTTCGGTTGCTCCCACAGCCAAATGGCAATAATGATCGTAAGTATTTCAACCACCCAGCTCCTTCGAGTACGTAAATGTTCACAGTGGGGACATTTCCTTGGCCAGAACAAGTAATTCAAAATGGGTTGCGGTTCTTCACATTGGGTACAGAAAGGCTGCACAAGGCTTCGTTTATAGGGAAGTACATCGGAGATATAATTTATCAGTACCCCGCAAATCCAGCCTAATAAGATAGCTGCAATCAACATAGGTAAAATTATAGCATTCAAGAATCAAATATTTTTCAATCATACTTAACAGTTTTGTTTTTACAGTAAAATGAGTGACATGCCATCCTCCCCTTTGATCGCGTTAATCACAGATTTTGGTGAAAATGATCCTTTTGTTGGGATCATGAAGGGCGTGATTTCTAAGATTGCTCCTGAAACAAAATTGATTGATATCACTCACAACATCCCACCTGGCGATATTCAACGCGCGGCAGTCATGCTCTGGCAATCCAGACTCTATTTCCCATCCGGATCGATATTCTTAACTGTTGTTGACCCCGGAGTGGGAACATCTCGTCGAGGGTTAATTTGTTGCTCTGATGATCACATCTTTATTGGTCCTGATAATGGATTATTTACCTTTGTATTGGATTCATCATCAGAGCAATGGCAACTGGATAATCAGAAATATCAACTTCCACATCCTGGTACCACTTTTCATGGTCGCGATATCTTCGCCCCTGCAGCTGCTTACACGGCTAAAGGAGTCGGTGGTTCGGAATTTGGTCCATTTGTTACAGACATTCTTCGCCTCCCTAACCCGCATTTCCAGATAAGTCCAAACCAGATCCAGGGTGAAATTCTTTATGCAGATAGATTTGGAAACTTGCTCACCAGCCTGGGAAAATTCACTACGTCGGACCAGATCATTTTCGAGATTGAACCCTGGCTTGATGTTGAGTCTGAATTATCTGAAACGATTAGAATTACCAGGGACCATGCGTCAGTGAAACTAGCGGGTGGACAAATCCTTCCGTGGGTGAACACATTTGCTGATCTGCTGGAAGGTGAATGTGGCGTACTGGTCGGCAGCAGTGATTTGCTTGAAATCTCAGCCAATCAGAACAGTGCCGCAAACCTGTTAAACTTATCTTCAGGCGAGAATGTTACCCTGAATTTCTAAGGAGACCGGAATGGAAAAATTTATCATCAAGGGTGGTTATGCCCTGAATGGGGAAATTCTGCCATCTGGCAATAAGAACGCTGCTCTTCCAATGCTAGCCGCTTGTTTGCTGACCGATGAGCCGGTGATCTTGCACAATCTCCCGGAAATAAAAGACGTAGAAATGATGCGGATGCTGCTGGAAAGCTTGGGGGTCCAAATCGATCCACTGAATGAAAATACATGGCGGATACACGCTTCCCAGGTGCGTCCTGCAGATCTTGATCCTGATATTTGTCGGAAAATTCGCGCTTCGATCCTGCTGGCAGGTCCTATGGTCGCACGCACTGGAGAGCTGCAGCTGCCTCCCCCTGGTGGTGATGTGATTGGTCGACGGCGCGTCGACAGCCACATCTTAGCTCTCTGTTCCTTGGGCGCAGAAGCGAAATATGATCGATCACAAAAGGCTTTTACATTTTCAGCCACTCAGCTATCGGGCTCGGACATCTTGCTTGATGAAGCCAGTGTGACTGCTACCGAGAACGCTATCATGGCCGCTGTCACTGCGACTGGAGAAACTGTACTGCGCAACGCTGCCTCGGAACCGCATATCCAAGAATTGTGTCATTTCTTGAATATCCTCGGCGCGAAAATAAAGAACATTGGATCGAATACTCTGCATATCAATGGTGTCTCAAAACTGCATGGTGGCGAATATACCATTGGACCCGATTATCTTGAAGTGGTCAGCTATATTGGTGCTGCAGTGGTGACAAAGGGCTCAATCCGGATTCGCAGTGCCGCACCGCAGCATCTGGACATGATTGCATTTGTATTTAGGAGGTTGGGAGTTGAGTGGATTGTTGAGGGAGAAGATATTATTGTCCCCGAAGACCAGGAGTTAACAATTGAACCAGATCTTGGTGGAGCGATACCTGAGATCAGTGTGATGCCATGGCCAGCTTTTCCTACCGATCTGATGAGTATTGCCATTGTTGTTGCCACGCAATCTAAAGGCAGTGTGTTATTTCACGATTGGATGTACCCCAGCCGCATGTTCTTTATTGATAAGTTGGTTAACATGGGTGCACAAATCGTTTTGTGTGATCCTCACCGCAGTATTGTCCAGGGTCCGACTGTGCTTTATGGTGAAATGATGGAAAGTCCTGATATTAGGGCAGGTATGTCGATGGTCTTGGCTGCTCTTGCTGCCCAGGGTGAATCCGTGATACGTAATGCTGGGCAAATCGATCGCGGTTATGAAAGCGTAGATAAAAAACTCCGCGCTTTAGGGGCGCGGATTGAACGTGTTTCCGATTGAATTTGTTGAAATTATAGAACTATTCTTCAGCTTCCTCCGGAGATTCCTGAACAACATTCATGAATTCATTGATTACTTCTCTTAACATCGGTTCAGGTAAAGCACCTACCTGGCGGTGTACAACTTTTCCTCCCGCAACGAATAACATTGTTGGAATTCCCTGAACCTGAAAATTCATCGCCCATTCAGGATTTTCGTCGGTGTTTACCTTGGCAATTAATAGATTTCCTGCATTTTCTTTCGCCAGTTTTTCTAAAGTCGGGGCAACCATTTTGCAGGGTCCGCACCAGGGTGCCCAAAAATCTACGACGACTGGTAAATTAGATTGCATTACAGTTTTTTCGAAGGCGCTATCTGTCACGTGAATTGGTTCTTCAATCATATTCTTGCTCCATTATTGCGGTGTAGACCCAAGTATAGCATGGCGAAGAACATTTGTCAGGTATAATTTGGACAATGAATGTCGATAATCAAATAACTGATTCTGTGAGATATCAAGTCACAACTCCAGTCTACCACGGTCCTCTCGATCTATTATTGCAGCTCATCGAGAGGGCTGAATTGGATATCACCAAACTTTCGCTTGCTCAAGTGACAGACCAGTACCTAATCTATATTAAGCAGCTCCCCCAATTGTCAGCAGAAGAAGTTTCAGCGTTCTTAGTCATTGCCGCCAAGTTAATCCAAATAAAATCTGAAATGCTGCTCCCCCGACCGCCAACAAGGGATTCTGGTGAGGAGGACCCCGGTGTGGCATTGGCTCGTCAATTGCTGCTCTATCGTCAGTTCAAGCGAGTTTCTGAAACCCTGGATGAACTTCAAAGACTAGATCGTCGTACTTACCTGAGTCTATCCCCAATTCCGCATATTGAAGGCAAGCTAAATTTAACCGATATCAGTATCGCTGATTTGCTTGATGCCGCGATTTTGGCTTATGCTCGTAAACCCGAAAAACCAGGATCCTTGGATTCGGTTATCACCCCTCCCAAGATCACTATCCGGCAGAAAATCAATCTGGTGACAGGACATTTACGCCGCTTTGGACGCTCCAGCTTTCGGTCCATATTGGGCCAACATCGATCACGCGAGGAAATTGGCATTACATTCTTAGCTATGCTTGAACTGGTAAAGCTGCATTTTGTGGATGTTTATCAGGAAAGTTTATTTTCTGATATTGAGATTGAGCCTGCAGAAGAATGGGAGGGGAAAGAGGATTTTGAATTGGAATTTGGAGAATAAATGTGCCAAACGGTTTACAGAATTCGAGCTCCCCGTATTTATTACAGCATGCTGATAATCCAGTAGATTGGTTTCCCTGGGGCGAGGAAGCACTTGAGAAATCTCGTAAAGAGGATAAACCAATTTTTCTGAGCATAGGCTATGCTGCATGTCACTGGTGCCATGTAATGGCTCATGAATCGTTCGAGGATCAAGCCACGGCTGACTTGATGAATAAACTCTTTGTAAATATTAAAGTCGATCGTGAAGAACGACCTGATATTGATGATATCTATATGGATGCAGTTGTTGCCCTCACCGGTCAGGGGGGATGGCCTCTTAGTGTATTTCTAACACCCGAACAGGAGCCATTCTATGGTGGCACATACTTTCCTCCTGTTTCCCGTTACAGCATGCCTGCTTTTAGTGATGTTTTAGTGAGTGTGGCCAAGATATGGGATGAAGATCGAGGACGCCTGCTCGAAACCAGTACTCAGGTTATTGACCATATCAAGAAGAATCAATCGATTCCCGGTCAATCCACCAAGTTGAATAAGGAATATCTGGACCAGGCTGCAGCTACCCTCTCTCAAAACTATGATTGGGAGCATGGTGGTTGGGGTACAGCACCTAAATTTCCTCAACCAATGGCAATTGAATTTCTTCTCCGTAAAGCAATCAGAGGAGACAATCAGTCTCTCGAAATTGCCACCCACGCTTTACGGTCAATGGCTAAAGGAGGCATGTACGATCTTATCGGTGGTGGATTTTCCAGATACAGCACAGATAATGACTGGTTGGTTCCTCATTTTGAGAAAATGCTTTATGACAACGCTCAATTGGCAAGAGTTTACCTGCATGCGCATCTAATAACTGGAGAACCTGATTTTCGCAGAATTTGTGAAGAAACCCTTGAATTTGTGATGCGCGAGATGTCTCACCCCCAGGGAGGTTTCTACAGCAGCCTGGATGCTGATTCAGAAGGACAAGAAGGCAAGTTTTACTTATGGACCGAGGATGAAATTCAGGATGCAATCGATGATGCCCAGGATCGTGAGCTTGTTATCGCTGCATATGGCTTCACAAAGGATGGAAATTTTGAGGGTAAAACAATCCCCCGGCGAATCCTTGATGATGAACAGTTAGCTGATAAATTTGATGTGAGCACAGAAGATATACCGCGTCATTTGTCCCGCTTGAACAAGCGTTTGTTGGAAGTAAGGGAAAAACGCGTCCGGCCGGGAACGGATGATAAGGTCTTGGTTGCTTGGAATGGATGGATGGGTTTGGTGTTTATGGAGGCTGGTAGGTATTTAGAAAATTTTAATTATGCGGACATGGCT
>JBEQLH010000063.1:0-12646 GCA_040326075.1 Anaerolineales bacterium | reverse complement strand
GGACAGCGGTGCTCAACGCTCTCAAGGCACCACCGAAATCATCCCAAATAAAGGATGCCCCAGTACAAATCGCTACGTCAGATGCATGCTGGTCCATGGAATATTTGGCGACGTTCGCACAGATAATCTCGATTCGCTCATCCAGGTTAGCCTTTGCGATCCTCTGGCGCGCTCGTTGGCAGGCATATTCTCGAATATCAACGCCCACTCCGGAAATACCAAAATGCTCTCCCCATAAAGCCAGCACTTCACCGAATCCGCAGCCAAAATCGATCACCTGGCTCTCTGGTTGGAGTCTGAGAATTTCACCAATCTTGATCATCTTTTCCGTTGAAGATGGATTGATTAGATCTATGAAACGTTCAGATATATTCTTTAACTCAAAAAAATCCATTGGATAGGTTCCTTCTCAGGTCCAGGGATTTTCCATGGTCTGGATCAGAATTGGGGTGCCGATCTTGATATTCTGCCTGCGTGACAGCAACCATAATACTAATTCAGCAATATCTTCCGGATAAAGGCATTTGCTGTGATCTAAGCCTAGGGAGCCTTCGGTCATCTCGGTGACCACCATTCCGGGACAAATCGTATCCACCCGCACCCCAAATTCTTGATTTTCTCGCTGGATAAACTCACCTAAGGCATTCAAAGCATGTTTTGAAACCCCATATGCCCCATTTCCCGGGTAATATTCCAAACCGGATTCAGAGCTGATATTGATGATGTGCCCTTGTTTCTGGGCGCGCATCAGGGGTAATACCGCGCGTGAGGTTAAGAACGGTCCCCGCAAGTTGATTGCCATGACCCGGTCCCAATCCTGGATGTCATGGGCATGAATTTGACCACCACCTCCGATGCCAGCGTTATTGACCAGGATGTCAACCTTTCCATAGGATTCTTGCGTTGTCTTGACCAATCGTTCAACATCACCAGCCTCAGATACATTTGCCTTCACATACAGGCCTTCCCCTCCTGCGGCGTGAATAGATGTGATCACCTCATCCAGACGCGATTCCCGCCTCCCACATAACACAACTTTGCAGCCTTCTACAGACAGCATCAGGGCAACTCCCTGCCCGATACCCGTCCCACCGCCGGTGATGATGGCCACTTTACCAGATAATTTGTTCATATTTTTCCTCATTTTGGTTGATCTAGACCTGCCAGCGCATGTACAGCCATCACTTCAGGTAATATTCTCTGCCAGGCGATCGATTCCAGGGAGGAGACCAATAATTCACCGTTCGAAAGCACCGCAAACAATTGATCTTCGACCTGGGAAAAACGTTCCACCATGTGATGGCGCCATGGGAGGTTGAGTCCGCTTGAAATCTCGCTCCAGGTATGCCCACCATCACGAGTTTCTTCAATTCTTCCGTCGCGGTCCACCCAATCTGCAGTTCCAAGTATCAGGTGGCCTGGATCCGACGTGTCCCACCAGATCGCTCTGCAGTAGCAATCCGGATAGTGATTTACCCAGCTTCTGCCCCCATCTTGCGAAATATAAAATCCACCACCCGTCGGGGCTGCCACCAGGTCTGAAGAAGTGGGATGAATGGTGATCGAGTGGACATCAGGGTGGACATTCTTGTTGGCTTGATCGCCTGCGACCAATGTCCAGGTCTCCCCAAAGTCATCCGAGATGAGGGCACCACCAACCTCAACCGCTGCAAATCCACGTGCTCCGTTAAATGCGAAATCTCGCACGCATCCAGCTTCCGGAGAATAGGGCAGGAACCACTCTAGCCGCTGTCTGTATTCAACCACTTCCGATCGAGTCTGCCAGGTAAAGCCGCTATCACGAGACAGGAAAATCCCAGCTGGCTCACTACCAGCGAAAACGAGCCTGTGGTGATCAGGGTGAAAAGCCAACCAGCGGATATTGCGGATCGAGAGTCCGTTATTTACCGCCTGCCAGGAGTCACCCGCATCACCAGAGCGAAAAATACCGTCCCTGGTGGCTGCCAATATGACCTGCCCCTGGGAGATAACGCTGGTGATGAATGATCCAGGCAGATCACGCCGGGATACGCGCCAGCCATCAGAGCTGTACTCACAAATCGCCAGTCCATGGGAGGTCGCCAGGATCAGCTGATTTTGATAATTCATTCAAAAACCTAATTCCGTTAAGATATCAGATTCACCACGCTCGCCACTGGCTGCACCCAATAATTCGTCCCAAAAATGTTGATCATAGCGGCGCGAGGATACCGGCAGCGGCATCGGCACCCCCCAACCTATGAGCAGCACCTCTTCTTTGGGCTGTAATCGGGCCAGCATACCGCGCAGTGCCTCTCGACCTGCCAGGCCTGACAGCACGGCGCGGATATCATCATCATCGCCCAACCAACCTGAGATGCGCGTGCCGAGCTGCGACATGACTTCATCGTAAATTTGGGAGGGACGCTGGTCGACGATCAGCAGGGTGACGTAATACTTTCGCATCTCTCGCGCAATAGTGCTGAATGTGGTCTGGGCAGCCATCTCCCGGTTGAGCAGCTTATGTGCCTCTTCCAGGACGATCACCAACGGTCGCGGTTCACTTTCGCCCTTGGTACGGTATTCGTTCGTACGCTTCTCCCAGGCCTGACGGATGCGCCTGGTGAGCAAATTGCTGACCAGCAGGTAATCCAGGTCAGTTTCATGATCACCAAAAGATAGAACGATATGCTGACCGGCCTCCAATGCTTTGATGATCTCACTAACCGTATCACTCGCCGGGTGTTCTACAATATACGATCTCCTGAATAATGGACCCATTTTTGAGTGCAATCCTTTGGCTGCTTCTGGATGAACACCTGCTTGATTAGCCCATGCTTCAACACTATCTGGTGCTGGAATGCGTTTACCATCCTCCCCTTCGATGACGGCTCCCGCCCTAAGTTCTCGAAATTTGAGAAACCATTTATCTCTCCCGAAGGTGGTTGTTAATGCATCCAGTGTAGTTGGCGTGGTTTCACGAAGATTAAGCTCTCTCGTAAGAAGCTCAATGTCTTCGGGCTGGATATCTCGCATGGCGATCTCAAGGTTGAAATCCGGTGTCTGGCTGCGGATTTGAGCCCCCTGCCCCAGACCAACTACCCGCAGCCGGCCGGGGAATTTTGTTCTCAGCCCTATCACCCGCTCACCCGTATCTGAAGCAGTATCATCAAAACCATACTCATTGTGCATGTCAAAGACCAGCACCGAGGCGCGGTTGTATTGGATCAACCCGGCCAACACCAGGCGGGTGAGAAACGATTTGCCAGTCCCGGTGGCTCCAAACACTCCGGATGATCGCATAACAAACTTGTCCAGGTTGAGGCAGACCGGGTGACCCTGTTCGCGCGTATACCCGATCACAAAATTACCTTCTTTTTCTGCATCGCCAAAGATCTCAGCAATATCACCTGGACTGGCCAGGCGTACGCGGGCATGGTGGGGAGGAATTGTCTTTACCGGTAGGGGGTGCGGTTGGGAGCGCTTACCAGCATCGATCTCTGATTGCCAGGCTTGCTGCTCCGGTGTGCCCGGTTCCGGTCCACGCTCCAGCATCAGAGCCGGTAAGACCTCCAAATTTGTGTACAGCGTCTGCCCGTGGAGCAAGTTTGCCAGGCTGACCGGTAGGCGCGTCTCACTCTGTTCGTCAGCGAAACGTGGGTCTGTTGCTCCCAGGCGCAGGTCTGTTACCAGCCCGTAAAACAGCCAATCGCCGCTCTCGATCACGGTGAACGCGCCCTCCTGGACTTCGTGAGATGGCACTGTCAGGCGGATGCTGAGATTTTCTTTCAGTCCTCCACCGACAATATAGCCGATGTATTCTGTCATGATTTCACCCCATTCCACGTATCGGGTATCGCGTCCCCGAGCGTGCTGATCACACTCATCAAGGTTGGATAATCATCACGTAAGAGCACAATCAATTCCTGGGTTGCCTTTATCCCCCAGTCTTCATTTCCAATTTTTACCTGCGCAGCCTGAACCTGGTTTATGTGGGCAGCCAGCAAATCGCCAACTGGCAGATCGGCCGCCCGCAATACATGGCGGAAATATCCAAAACGTCCCGCTGATGTAAAGCTGCGCAGCTCATCATCGTTACATAAGTAAATCGTATCCAGACTCAAGGCCGGTCGGGGTGGCAGTAAGTGGAAGATTCGCTCTTCCAGCTGATAGCCCACTGCCAGAACGCTCATCTCAATTGGTACGTTGCGGTTCACCCTGTTATCAGCAATGACAGCTTCGTCAATACCCTCCGCTGTCACCAGCTGGCGGACCAGGCCATCATCGTCAATATGGATATCATGGATCAGTCCGTAGATCTGGTATTGATCTTCCACAGGTACCCGCACCAATGCCCCAAATGATGGGCTTTCTAATTGAGAGACCCGGCAGCCCACTACGAATCCAGTTGTACCCGCACGCAGCAAGCGGCCAATTTCAATTGTCGTCATCCTTTTATCCTCGTCCTGCCTTCTACTTGCTTGGCAAATTGTTTAGAAGAGAGCTCGCCAATTCCCAATCCTTGTGCCCGCAGCTCCTGGATGATCATCTGGGTTACCTGATCCTTGTCCTGGAAGCTGACTACAGCTGTCTCGTGGGCGCGATGCAGCAGATATGGATATGGACGCGCTCCCATCATGCGGGATTGCTCGATCAGTGTGGCATGCAGACTATCCAACATGGATTGGTTTTCGGCAACCCAGGCTGGGACCTCAACTCGCGCCAGGTAGGGAGCGCCAGGTCGCCCAACATTTAGATAGAAGAAGTGCAGCGCCAATGGTCCCGCATAGCTCTTTGCTGATTGGGATTGCATGGCAAACAGCGCCGATCGCTCTCCAGCTGGCAGCAAATCCCGGTATAAGGCTCTGTCTGTCACCCGGTTCAATGGGCGACTCGTCTTAATTTCAGACAGCTCGGACTGAGGCGTCATAGCCACCTCCAAGGTCCGCACAACCAGATTGGCACTGGGTTTATCCACGTAACCGGCGGTGATCACGTTCATATCGTGAAGGTTGGTCAGTGCGTTCAAGTAATCCTTGAGACTCTTCTGAAATTCGACTCGCTCCTGGCTGTCTCCAGCTTTCCCACCCCAAAGTTCCATTGGGCCATCGGTAAAAGTCACTACTGGTGGTGGAGCCTCACTCGCTAGTTCAGCCAGGATGGTGCGTTCGCTTTGGTCGCGCATCAACGCCAACAGGGCTTCAGAGATCGTCCCGGAAGAGGTGTATAACAGATCGTCATACAGCAATTGGCTGGCCGTGGTTGTACTCGGTGGATCAGAGGACCCCCGCCGCATCTGGATAGCGCCGACGTTGATCACGGCGAAGTTTACTTCTGCATGCCGGTCTGGAGTAATTTGTGAACCATCCGCCGCCAGGACGGTCATCTCGTCAGGCAGCGCAGGCAGTGGAAAGGAGGCCGTCAGAGCTTCTGATAGCGGTAAAGCACAACGCAAAGACGGGTCATGGTTTCGAGCCACGTCTTGTACTTTCTGGTGCAGGTCCTCCAGGTTTTGGTCATTGCTAGCTAAAATTTCAATCGCCAGTTCTCGGATTTTCCGCAGCTGCCCCTCACGGATGACAGCAGTCTTTCCCAGCTGCTTAACCTGTTGGCGAATGGATTGAAAGTCCAGGCTCATGGTGGACTACTTACCTTTTAGCCCCTATTGAATATAATTAAATACCAGAACAATTGTTTGATTAATTGTAAAGCCTCAGGTCACTGAATGCAAGGGAAAAATGATAAAGAACATTGGGGGAGAAATCAACCAAAAAAGGCGATCCCTCACAGGCAGGATAGGGTAAAATGGGTAAATTACCCACTTAAGATGAGCGCTATTACGAGACCTTTTAATCCACCCAACCATTTGCGACCCTTCGATGTAAGGAAGGATCTGAACGCGGTTGCTAATCTGGTTGAAACCTGCTTTGCCGAAACCCTCGACGAAGATGGTCGCCGGTATGTAAAACATATGCATAATGCAGCCCGCAATCCAACATACCTGCGATGGGCTATGGCTGTTGCTGAAAACGTCCCGATGCCATTCAGCGGTTATGTTTGGGAAGAGAACGGCTACCTGGCTGGGAACCTCAGTCTGATCCCCTATAAATATCAGGGCAAACGCTGCTACTTGATCGCCAACGTTGCGGTCGACCCTGGTTACCGGCGCAAAGGTATTGCCAAGGCTTTAACCAACTCGGCTATTGAACATGCAAAGAACCGCGGCGCAGTTGAAATCTGGCTCCATGTGCGCAGCGAGAATGAAGCTGCGAAGAATCTCTACAACGAACTTGGTTTTGTTGAACAGGCTCAACGAACAACCTGGGAAATCAAGCCAGGATCTGAAAACATATTGCCCTCACAATCCAGTAATCCGCCACAAGGGGTTGATATTGTCCGGCTGCAATCGAGTCACTGGACTCAATACCGCCAGTGGCTGCAGACCCTTTACCCGCCTGAATTGACCTGGCACCAATCCTATAATCAGACCGCCTTTCAACCAGGCTGGTTGGGAAATATTTACCGCATCTTCTCAGGCAACCAGGTTCGGCAGTGGGCCGCCCAACAAGGACCACGGTTGATCGGTGTCCTGGCCTGGCAGCCGCACTCCAAATATGCCGATCATCTATGGCTGGCCTCCTCCCCAGAAGATGAGGGGGACACAATTACGGCACTATACCCCCGAGTCCAGCAGAAGCTCGCCCATAGGCGCCGCATGCTCCTGGATTATCCTGCGGGTCGAGCGATCCTGGCCCTGCATGAAGCCGGATTTCACATCCAGCAGACCCTGGTTTGGATGCGACTGGAGTGAATGAGGACCAGTGGAGAATTTATTGATAAATTTGTAAATATCTGTTGACTTCTATTCAGAGTCGGCTTATACTGAATACACTTGGAGAAAAATTGCCATGCGAATACTAAATTCATGTCAAGACTAAACAGGCACGCGAGTTTTCCGCGTGCCTGTTTGTTTTATATCCTACCGTAGAAGGAGATAAAAATGGACTATGGAATGATCGGTAAGATCGAAAAAGCTAAACGCTATGCCAGCCAGCGCGAGCGGATTCACTTCGAGGCATTTAAGGTGACTTTTGAGGGAGAAAACAACCCTCACACAGTAGTTTTCGATGGTGGTGAATGGCAATGTGATTGTGATTTCTTCCAGACCCGCGGGCGCTGCAGCCATACCATGGCCCTGGAAATGATACTTGAAGATATGCTCCCCCAACCTGTAGTATAAGAAATCACATCCAGTTACACATTACAAAGACGAGCCCAAGAAGGGCTCGTTGTGTTTTAAGGGCAAGCGAATGTGTGAAACATTTTGGTGGTGGATTATGCCTCGGCGAGACTTTCGGTCAGTGCAAATTCAATCTGGTCGGCATTAATCTGAACTGAAGGAAGTTGGGCAACTTTGCCCTCGGCGATCTCATTCTCAATAAGCTCACCAAAAGCTTGAAGGTTCTTTTGCATGGATGGACCGATGATTCTTCGGATCACAATATTAACCGGGCCTCTCATGATAGCAGCTCCTCCCTGCGTCTTGCCGGAAAGAACAGTCACTGTTGTGCCATTTTCCTGGGGTGTCAAACGGATAGTCACCAGGTTATCCCCACCTCCTGGAGAACTAGATTTGACAGTGTATTGTTCAAATGGATGCCAATCAACAATTGATTGCAGAGTTATATTTTTGCCATGGGCGCACACATAGACACTGCCATCACCGATGCGACCCTGTTTCAGGTCCTCAAGTCGCTGGCTGTCGGCTCCAAAGATGATAGTCCTATATTCAGGATTGGTCAGGTATTCCCACAAGGGCGCAGGTGAAAGCCGAAAATCCTTCTCGAATGTATAAACCGAATCTCCAGGTTTTACGACCGTGTGAAATCGATGCCGCCTGATTTCCCAAATAGGGTGCATATCTAATAAATAGGCATTCACTTCACCAATTTGCTCATAACTTTCCACATGCGGCGTCAACTGTGCAGCCATGTCAGGAATACCGAGGTGGTCCAACGCCGCCTGGGTATATAAGACGTAAGCACTGAAACCTGTCTCATTTGTAACCGTGTTCTTGGTCAAGCGGTGGATGATATTGACATCGGTGCCGATCAGCTCCGTATAGGAGGGCAGTGGTTCTAAAGCGAATCTTCCGTAATGGACAAAAAACTTTAAGTCTAGATTGGCAATGTTGCGGCACGCTAAGCAGTTGCAGGTGGTGTTGAGCACCATCAGGTCCAGTGCGCGCCTGAATTCAACGTAGGTTCCCTCAATCAGTTCAACCAGCGTTTGTCCTTGCTGGAAGCTGCCATCAGGTGCATAACTGATCACTGCATCGCCTTCTAATCTGGAGATCACCAACGGTGGTTTGGTGTGCTCGATCAGCAAGTCTAAGAGGCTTCTCAGGCTATCTTTTGCGTGGTCTAGCTCGGATTCTCTCAGAAACGCGGTATAGCCTGTAATGTCAGCGATCAACAGGAATCCATCTTGTGAAGTTAACATACAGAGCTCCCCTGGATATTATTTGTTATCAGCAATTGTCTCGACCCAACCTCATTCTAGATCACGTTAGAGATTATTAAAAGTATTGGTTCTCGTGGAACGATTGAGTATATCACGATAAATAAGATGTTATTATGATTATTATATGATTAACATAATCTATCCCGAAAATCTGCGAAATGCCATTTATCCTGCTAAAATACTACTACCGATATTCTAAATCTAATTACTGGAGGGAGCACCATGACTGAAGAATTTGTACCCTGCCGTCGCAGCCCAATTGAATTAGAAACACATGGGCTGACAAACCTTAAGACAGCCTGTTGGAATCTACCTACCGCAGCGCTATATGAAGAGGCTCTCAAACGAAACGAGGGCATCATGGCCCACCTGGGTCCATTGGTGGTGCGCACCGGTCAGTTTACCGGTCGTTCCCCCAACGACAAATTCATTGTCGACGAACCTACCAGCCATGGTTGTGTCTGGTGGGGAGATGTCAACCGGCCAATCGGTGAAGATCGCTTTGAGGAGCTGCACCGCCGGATGGCCTCCTACTTACAGGGCAAAGATGTGTATGTCCAGGATTGCTGGAGCGGCGCCGACCCCGAATATCGCCTGCCAGTGCGCATCATCACCCAATATGCCTGGCACAGCTTATTCACTCGCAATATGTTCATCCAGGCCGAGCTGCAGGAGCTGGCTACTTTTATCCCCGAATTTGTGGTCATCGACTGCCCTGGTTTCCATGCATTCCCTGAGATCGACAAGACCAACTCGGATGTTTTTATCCTGGTAAATTTCGCGGAAAAACTAGTTCTGATCGGCGGTACAGAATACGCGGGTGAGATTAAGAAATCGATATTCACCGCTATGAACTATTTTCTGCCATTTAAAAATGTGTTGCCCATGCACTGTTCAGCAAATTACGGCCCCAATGACGAGGTAGCCCTTTTCTTCGGCTTGAGCGGCACTGGAAAAACCACACTTTCGGCTGATTCCTCACGCACCCTGATTGGTGATGATGAGCATGGCTGGAGCCAGAACGGCATCTTCAATTTTGAAGGAGGCTGCTACGCCAAGGTGATCAACTTATCCCCACAGGCGGAACCGGAAATTTTCCAGACTACCCGCCGCTTTGGGACCATCCTGGAAAATGTAGGTATTGATTCCTACTCCCGCCGGCTCGACCTGGATGATGATTCCCTGACAGAGAATACCCGCGCAGCTTATCCCATTTCACACATACCCAACGCCTCGCGAACAGGAATTGGTGGACACCCAAAAAATATCCTCTTTCTGACCGCGGACGCTTTTGGCGTCCTCCCGCCCATTTCAAGATTGAATCCTGAACAAACCATGTACCACTTTATCTCGGGATACACCGCCAAAGTCGCAGGGACAGAGCGAGGTGTTACCGAGCCAAAGGCGACCTTCAGTGCCTGCTTTGGGGCTCCATTTATGGCGCAGCACCCCAGCGTTTATGCAGACCTTTTGGGTGAAAAAATCGCCGAGCATGATGTCCGGTGCTGGCTGATCAACACCGGTTGGACCGGCGGACCTTACGGGGAAGGAAATCGCATGAAATTAGCCTATACCCGGGCCATGGTCAACGCAGCATTGAATGGTGAATTGGACCAGGTGGAATACACCCAGGATCCATTATTCGGATTCCAGGTGCCAACCTCCTGCCCCGAAGTACCAAATGAAGTCCTGCAGCCACGCCACACCTGGAAGGATCCAGAAGCTTATGACCACCAGGCGCTGAAGTTAGCCGGCATGTTCGTCGACAACTTCAAACAGTTCGAGGAGCATGTTACCGAGGCGATCCGGGCAGCAGCACCCTCCTTGGATTAATTGACCGAACCTGTCTGTTGTATGCAGGATCGCTTGAGTTCTTGAAATATCATCAAGAGAAGGTCTTCTATGTCAAAGAACGAACACAGTGGTATGGCAGTCTTAACCAGCGGCGGAGATGCACCTGGCATGAATGCTGCGGTCAGGGCCGTTGTGCGGACTGCCCTGGCCCGCGGTGTTGATGTCTTCGCCATCATGGATGGCTACCGCGGCATGGTGGCTGGCGGCGATAACATCCGCAAGATGGCTTGGGAATCTGTCGGCGGTATCCTGCAGTCAGGGGGGACCGTGATTGGTACAGCTCGCAGTGATGAGTTTCATACCCGGGAAGGACGCCGGAAAGCTGCAAAAAACCTGGTCCTGAATCGGATAGACCGGCTGGTGGTTATTGGTGGCGATGGCAGCCTTACTGGAGCAAACATTTTTCGACAGGAATGGCCTGAACTGATTACTGAGCTCGTAGAGGATGGACAGGTCAGTCCCGATATTGCCCAGGCACACCCCAACCTGCTGATCGTGGGATTGGTCGGTTCGATCGATAATGACATGTTTGGCACCGATATGACCATCGGAGCTGATACTGCGCTGCACCGCATTACGGAAGCTATCGATGCGCTAACCAGCACAGCTGCCAGTCATAACCGCACCTTTATCGTGGAGGTCATGGGCCGCCATTGCGGCTACCTGGCACTGATGGGGGCAATTGCTGCCGGTGCTGATTGGGTGCTGATCCCGGAAAATCCACCTGAAGAGCAGGATTGGGAAAAAGAGATGTGCCAGGCGTTGAAGTCCGGCAGAGAAATCGGTCGCCAGCACAGCATTGTCGTCATCGCTGAGGGGGCTCGCGACCGTTTTGGGGAGCCTATTACCAGCCAATACGTCAAACAGGTCCTGGAAGATCAATTGGGTGAGGAAGTGCGCATCACGATCCTGGGACACGTGCAGCGAGGGGGTTCCCCAAGTGCATTCGATCGCTACCTCGGCACGGTACAGGGTTATACAGCGGTTGATGAGCTGCTTGCCTCCAAACCCGACCAGGAACCTAAATTGGTCGGCATCCGCCAACACAGTCTCGTGCGTTCTTCATTAATGGAATGCGTTGTGCAAACCCAGCAGGTGGCTAAAGTGATCCAGGCGCAGGATTTTGAAACCGCGCTCAGCATGCGCGGGGGCAGCTTCGCTGATTCCTATACCACCTTCCGCACTATCGTCCGCTCCCACCCAAATCCACCTCAAACCGGAGAACGGCAGTTGCGCCTGGCATTAATGCATGCTGGCGGCTTATCTCCGGGGATGAATACCGCGGTTCGGGCCGCGGTCAGGCTTGGCATGGATAAAGGACATACTCTTTTAGCCATCCATGGCGGGTTCCCTGGTTTGATCGATGGCGATATCACCGAATTGGACTGGATGAGTATCAGCGGTTGGGTTTCAAGAGGTGGGGCTGGGCTTGGTACCAGCCGCCATGTCCCCAAGGGTCGAGATTATTACGCCATTGCCAAGAATCTGGAAGCACACCACATCGATGGGTTGTTAATCATCGGAGGTTGGACGGGATACGAGGGCGCCTTCAAACTCTTCGAACGCCGGAACGACTACCCCTCTTTTAATATCCCCATCGTATGTCTACCCACTTCAATCGATAATAATTTACCCGGTACTGAGTTAAGTATTGGCGCTGACACCGCATTGAACAGCATTGTTTCTAACGTGGATAAGATCAAGCAATCCGCGGTTGCTTCCCGACGGTGTTTCGTGGTGGAGGTGATGGGACGCGACAGTGGCTATCTGGCGCTGCTCAGTGGATTGGCAACTGGGGCTGAGAAAGCCTACTTACCTGAAGATGAGATCACCCTGGCCGAACTCCAGGATGACGTTGCCAATCTCGTTGCTGGATTTAAAAGCGGCAAACGTTTGGGTTTGATGATCCGCAATGAGAAAGCTGGTTTACTTTACGACAGCACCTTTATGTCCACCCTGTTCGAACAGGCGGGAGGCGATCTATTTGATGTTCGCCAGGCGATCCTGGGTCATATCCAGCAAGGTGGAAGCCCATCACCCTTCGATCGCATACAAGCCACCCGGCTGGCTTCCCATTGCATCGAATTTCTCCTCGCAGAAATCGATAAACCTGCGCCTGCTGCTGGGGCGATTGGCTTAAAAGGTGGGGAATTTAATTTCATCAGTATTTACGATTTCCCGCGTCTGGTCGAACCTGGTTTCCAGCGACCTAAAGACCAGTGGTGGCTGAGATTGCGGCCGATCGCTGAGACTATGGATCAAGCACCAACAATGGATTAATATCGGGTGG
>JBEQLH010000284.1:0-4314 GCA_040326075.1 Anaerolineales bacterium | reverse complement strand
AAGTTTTCTATCGCCTTGCGATCCAGTTCATCATAAATCTCTTCTTTAGATTTGGGTACCATTTTATATTCCTCCTATTCGTCTTCCTGAAATTATTTTCCCACCGGTCAATTTCTCATTTGGTGCCGATGTTCATGATCTGTGACTCCGTTTGTATTTTTAATAAACTCCATTTCAAGCCATTTCCCACCAGGTGAGTCCTCTTAGAAGATGGAGGTGAAACCAATTTGAGGATTGACTGAATGCTGGCTCGCCGGTTCTTTGGATGTAGAGCGAATATTAAGGTGAGTTTCCTTCTTCAGAGATACACGAGATTTTGGTATCCCATTCAAAGTTCCCAAACCCCACGCTTTTGCCATCTCAGCGACAGGCAATGATTTTCCAGCAGCTATTTTCTCTCTCAACCTGGCCAGGCTTTCGAGCGGATTTAGCCGTTCATCCAGTGGGCAGGTGGAGGCATGACAATGAGGGCACACATAATATGCTCTTAGGTAGCGGACCAGTCCGAATTGTGTCCGGGCAAAAGCAGCTTTATTGGAGATAAAATTTGCCTGTAATCCACATTCGCGGCACCTGGTCTGGGATTGAGGTTCAATCTCTTCGCAAGCTTTCAACCATTGGGCGATTATCACCCGAATTACCTGGCGGGTATTTTGTCGGGCAAGAACCTCAAGTTCGTCCAGGCTGCTGAACCTGGTTCGACCCAGTTCCATTAATTCTGCGCTTATTTCTGTAATTTGTGTCTGAGTAATCATTTGAACCTCCAAATTTAGAAAACCGTTTAGATTTATGTAATTATTATAGCTTCGCGGCGTTTCCCAGCGTTTAATGAGCGTTTGTTTTACGCTTATCCGGGAAATTCCCTACAGCCAGGTGGTATACTTGCAATAATCAATTGAAAACCATATACTTTCTCCAATTCACGCTCTCCAACTCCCAAATAACAAATTAATGCTCGAAGCTCATTTTTTAGGCAGATTTGATGTCCGCATTGATGGATCACCCATCGAAATCAGCTCGCGTAAAGCGCAATCTTTATTGGCATACCTGATGTTGAGCCTGGAGGTCCAGCACCGGCGAGAAAAGGTGGCAGGAATCCTGTGGCCTGAAACGGATGAGGCGACAGCTCGCAGTAAGCTGCGCTATACCTTATGGCAGCTGCGAAAAGCTATTGGAGGTCAATATATCCTGGCCGATAAAATCTCCCTGACAATAAACCCTGAAGCGGATTATTGGTTTGATGGAGCAGTCCTGGAAGAAGCACCAGGTGAAAGGCTGACAACAGAGCAATTACAGCAGGTGGTATCCGTCTATGAAGGAGAATTGCTGCCTGGTTTTTACGAAGACTGGGTCAGTCTTGAGCGGGAAAGACTGCAGGCGATATTTGAGCGGAAAATAGGGATGCTCCTGGAGCGCCTGGTCATTGAGGAGTGTTGGCGAGAAGTCCTTGAATGGGGAGAAAAATGGATCTCACTGGGTCAGTCACCAGAAAGCGCGTTTCAAGCGTTGATGATTGCACACAGCCAGCTCGGAGACACGAGCAGTGCAGTCAGGATTTATCAAAGGTGCGTAACTACACTTGATGGGCAATTGGGGGTAGAACCTTCCAGAGAGACGAAAGAAATTTATCAGCTTCTTCTAAATGGTGGGAAGCCAGATGCAGCCTCTCTTGGGGTACCAGTGCAAGGACATACCACGATTTACCCTGATAAAGTCACAACTCCAGCATATGAGGAGATGTTCGAAGAGCTTCCAGAAATCAAGCGCGGCACTTTTGTTGCCAGAGAACGGGAATTGAGCCACCTAACAGATAAGCTTGAGCTGGCGTTGGATGGGCATGGCCAGGTTGTTTTTGTTGCCGGAGACGCAGGTCAAGGGAAGACAGCCTTGCTGCATGAATTCAGCCGCAGAGCCCAAGCAGAACATGATCATCTGGTGGTCACGATTGGCAGTTGTGAAGCGCAAACGGGGATAGGAGATCCAAACCTGCCGTTCCGCGATATCCTGGCATTGCTTACCGGGGATATCGAGTCTAGATGGTCCACTGGGATGATCACCAGGGAGAATGCCGGGCGGCTGAACAATCTTATACCAGTGACAGCTAAGGCCCTGGTAGAAAAAGGACCAGATCTGATTGGGAGTTTTGTGCCCGCAGATGTAGTCTGGGCGCGGGCGAATAATTATCCTTTTGAGAGCGGTGAATGGCTCAACCAGCTGCAAGTCCAAGTTGATCTGCGGAAAGATAGGCCCATTCCGGTGCATGTAGATCATGGAAATGTCCAAAAGGATTTATTCGAACAATACACCAGGGTAATGCAAAGCATCGCGGAAAATCACCCTCTGATCCTGGTACTGGACGATCTGCAATGGGCGGATCTTGGTTCAATCGGTTTGTTATTCCAATTATGCAGGCGGATTGAGGGACATCAGATCATGATTCTGGGTGCCTTCCGGCGAGACGATATCTCGCAGAGGTGGGATGGAAAGCAGCATCCACTGGGTGGAGTGCTGGTTGAGTTAAAACGTATTTTTGGTGAGATCGAGATCAACCTTGATGATACAAGCGAGGAGGAAGGTCGTCGATTTATCGATGACTTCCTTGACAGCGAACCTAACAGGTTGGGGGATAACTTCCGCCAGGCGCTGAATCTTCATACAGGTGGGCATCCGCTTTTCACCATTGAGCTGCTTCGTCAAATGGAAATGCAGGGGGATATCCACAAGGACAAGCATGGACGTTGGATAGAGACCACAGAACTTGGCTGGGAAACTCTACCAGCAAAAGTGGAAGCTGTCATTGAAAGAAGGATCAATCGCCTACCGTCTGACTTAAGAAATGTTTTGAATGTGGCCAGCATTGAAGGAACTGAGTTCACTGCCGAAATTATCGCGGCTGTGACAGGCACGGAAAGGTTGGAAATCATCCGCTTGTTGAGCGGCGAATTGGATAAGCGTCACTTACTGGTAGAAGTCAGCGGCATCCAATATGTAGATCAGCAGCGGTTATCGCGCTATCAGTTTCGACACAACCTGTTTCATAAGTACGTATATGAGAACTTGGATATAGTAGAGCAGGTAAATCTGCACGAGGAAATCGGTTTTACTTTGGAGAGGATTTACGGGGGGCAAACTGGGCAGATTGCAGTTAATTTGGCCAGACATTTTGAAGCCGCGGGAGTTGTGGAAAAAGCGATCGACTACCTGCTGCAAGCTGGGGATGTTGCCAAGCGGTTATCAGCGAATGAGGAAGCGATCGCATATCTGACGAGGGGAATAGATTTAATCGATGAAATCCCAGAGGGGAGGTTACGAGACGAAAAAGAACTGGCTTTACAAGCCGCCCTTGGGGCACCCTTGGTGGCCACCAAAGGTTATTCAGCTCCTGAAGTGGAACAAACCTTCGAGCGCGCAAGAGAGCTTTGTGAACGGACCGGTGATGTAGGGCAACTCGCGCCGGTATTATGGGGGTTGTGTGCTTTTTACCAGGTGCGAGGGCAACACTTGATGGCCTACGAAATGGCTGAACAGATCCTGGCTCTTGCTGAAACGGGAGAGGATGCCAACTTACGCTTGTTAGCACATTGGATGCTGGGTCTCAGCCTCACCCATCTTGGGGAATTTACAAAAGCCAGGGAACACCTTAATTCAGCAATTGACATTTACTCTGGCGAAAATTATGCCCCGCTAACCTATCTTTACGGGCAAAATCCAGGTGTGACGTGTTTGATCTATTTGGCACTAAATCTTTGGATCCTTGGATATCCAGACCAGGCGCAAGAGAAATGCACACAAGCAATCTCCCTGTCGGAGGAGATTTCCCACCCCTTTAGCCAGTCCTTTGCCCAAGGTACGGCGGCTTTATACCATGCCATAAGGAAAGACGCTGACGCTGCGCTCCAACATTCGGAGCAAGCTATCAAACTTTCGAAGGAGGCGGGATTCCCATTCTTGCTGGCATTGGGATTGATCATCCGCGGGTGGGCACGTAGTTTCTCCGGAAAGACAGGCATGGCAGTCAAACTGATGCGCAATGGGATTGAGGCCATGCAGGCGATCGGGGCAGAGGTTGGACGCCCATTCTTTCTTTCGCTTCTTGCAGAAGGCTTTGGCAATGCAGGACAAAGCGATGAGGGACTGAAGATCCTCGGCACAGCTTTGCAGGCGGCGAATAAGAATAAAGAGCACTGGTGCGATTCCAACCTACACCGCCTGATGGGAGAGTTGCTGAAAATGCAAGGAGGTACAGAGTCTGAGATAACTTCTTCTTATCACCAGGCTGTTGAAATCGCCCGGAGGCAAAATGCGAAATCCTAT
>JBEQLH010000283.1:2854-4314 GCA_040326075.1 Anaerolineales bacterium | reverse complement strand
ATCTTCTTCCCGCCCAGAATCGTAAACTGGCAGGATATTGGGGTGCTGTACCTGCGCGACCAGTTCAGCTTGCTGGAGAAACTGATCAACTCGTGCCTGGTCTCTCACTGCACTGGGTTTGAGTGCCTTCACCATCACAAAACGATTCGTGCTGGGCTGGAAGCCCTTGTACACTAGAGTGTCCTCGGATTCACCGGTGAATTCGACAATTTGGAACTGTCCAATCGTCTTGCCTAATAGTTCAGTCATACTATCTCCTGGTAATCAATTCTGATTACTTATCACTTTACATGCTGCTCTCGGAATCGGGCTTTGCCTGCCAGGGCCAGTGACCCTCGATCTCGACTACCAGCGCCCAAGTAAGGAAGGTGCGGATCAGCACCAGCAACCCCAGGACGAGCACACTCTCCAGAGTAGCTTCCAAAGCCACCGTGCGAATGATATCAGCTGCCACCAGGATCTCTAAGCCCAGCAAAAGGGACTGCCCCAGACTGACTTTGAGCTGTTGATAATGGAGTCCTCTTTCACTGGGGTTCGTAGCCGATTGAAAGAAATATCGTGCTGTTGCATAGAATATTGCTCCCACAATAATCACTACGGCCAGGGTCTCAATGGCCAGTGCGGCGACCTCGATCCATTCCAGGATGGTGTCCCCAAAATTGGTGCTGGCGATCAGATCATGCAGCATGATTTATACTCCTCTATAATCCGGATTTGTTCACAATCCATAACCTTACTAAGTTTTGTTTTCCCCTGGTTCTGCTCACCTATGGGAGTGGTGGAGCTGCAATTGTGGGTACGTCATCACCACCGGTGACTTCTACAAAATCGGCGGTCACCCAACCCTGACCATCAGGGGCAAAATCGGTCGAGACTTTAACCACCCACCATGCGCTGTCTTCGCTGATGCCGACCACCTCAGCCGTACTGCCGGTTGGGGCAATACCGTAGCTGGGATAATCCGTACTCGGTCCGCTGCGCACGTTGATCGGCTGCAGCGCAGTGGCAGTCGGTGTTCCGGTCTCCGGTGGGGGGAATTCAACGTCACCCAATGGTGGAGTTGGGATAATCGGGACGTTCTCAGCATTGGTCACCTCCACGAATTCCCCTTTCACCCATCCCCGCCCATCAGGGGCAATTTCTATCGAGACCTTAACCACCCACCACTCACCATCTTCGCTGATACCGATCACAATACCGGTTGTACCGATAGAAACAACACCATAACTTGGATATTGTGCCCCGGGTCCGCTGCGTACGTTGATCGGTTCAGTGGCGGTCGCAGTTGGTACCCCTTCACCCGCACCGGGAAGGCTGAATCCAGGTCCAAGATTTGTGAAGCGCATGGTTCCAACCACCTCAGACAGGTTTAATACCAGTTCCTCCTGGCTCACCTCGTACGAGCCTACCCTTCCGAGCAGATCGAGGAACAGTGACGAGAGCGACTCTGCTCCACACTC
>JBEQLH010000283.1:0-2754 GCA_040326075.1 Anaerolineales bacterium | reverse complement strand
CATATGCCAGCGATCCTATCACTGCATCTAATGTGCTTAAATCTGGATTCCAATCAGATGCAATTAATCCGTTTAATGTCTCGGCTTTCTCCGCTATATATCCAGTTGGATCCGTATCAACCTGCTCCAGCTCATCTTCAGGTACGTCTTCTGCTGTGTCCGGCAGCAGGTCTGTGCTCACCGGGTAGAAGAAGCTGATTAAACAGCTGTTGTCTTCGTTAAAGCCCTGGAAGATGTAATACAGTTCTTCGTTGATCACCGGATTTGGGTCCTGGTTGAAGCGTCCTACAAAGCGCATACCGGTAAACCAGTCGAATTCCAGGTATTCTCCCTGTACGGCCAGATCGTTGACCCCGCCGATCTCCTCAAATGGCAGTACCGGCATTCCCGATGTGGGAAATGGCTCTGGTTGATCTTCTATCATGGTCTGCAGCTGCTCCATGCGGCGAGTGACGCTGTCATCGCCTTCCTGCTCCCACAATTGCTGGTAATCATCCACCGGGATGATATAAATGATCGGGTCACCAGGCAGCCGATCTTGTGGATTTACCACGCCGAAGTTCACCTGCATGTGCTGCGGAAGACCGATCGCACCCGGAGGGAGGCTGTTATCGTAAGGTGTCTCAGGAACGGTATTTGCCTGCCAGAAGTATGGCAATCCCTGGGTGTCCAGCCGGATATAAGCCGGTTCCACCACTGGGCAGGAGCTGACCGGTTCGGGTTCTACAACCCGGAAGTAATCAAAAGGACCATCCGCGGTCCATACCAGCACCAATACTTCCCCGCTTTCTTCAAAGCGGTATTCCTGAACCGCTCCCAGCATTTCGATCATTTCCTGGTAGCGCGATTCAGGACCACACTCCGCCAGGGTAACCGGGCCGGGTTCAAATTGGATGTGACCACGCTCATCAGCTGAGTAATTTCCACTGCCCACATTGCAGTCCGCCTTGAATTGGAAAGTGTCATCAGCATTGAACGTCAGGGTGTAGCTGGCCGGGTTGTCAATTCGCTCTTCGCTGTTTACCTGAGGGTCAAAGTGCCTTTCCCATGCCCAGAGCTTATCTTGCAAATCTGACGGATCAAGCAGAATGATTTCCGCTGTTCCACCGTCATTGAAACTCATGGTGAAGTTTTCACCACTGAGCTGCAGCTGCCCGGCCTGCATACCAAAGGAGTCCACCCGGTCTAAAGTCGCCAGGAAAAGTTGATCGAGGGAGTCCTCCCCGCAGGCGGCCATGGTTGAGGCGCCCAGCTCGATGATCAGCGCGCTGGCTTCCTGGAAGTAGGTTCCCTGCACCATATTGCAGTCAGCCTGGATTTCAAGTGTGCCATCCTCGCGGAAGATCAGCGTGTAGTCTTCTGGGTTGGGGATCACTGATTGGCTGGCTGGTTCAGATTCGACCAGGTTAGCCCACTGCCAGGTGATGTCGAGGATGTCCTCCACGACAGCCAACTGCACACCCTCGGTAGGTGTGGGGGGAACCTGGGTGGGTTCCGGGGTTGGCGTCTCCGTCTGACCACAGGCTGCCAGGACGGCAAA
Source organism: Anaerolineales bacterium (assembly GCA_040326075.1). Lineage (GTDB taxonomy): Bacteria > Chloroflexota > Anaerolineae > Anaerolineales > UBA4823 > PFL25. The sequence goes on along the minus strand of JBEQLH010000283.1, from coordinate 1,214 downwards.
CATGAGCACCAGGATTGATAGGGATAGGATTTTCTTCATCTGACCTGCCTCCTTACTAAAATTCGGCATACATGTATGAATAGGATAAGTCCTCTTTGTGACCTGACAGGTTTCGTGGACCTGTCAGGTCTGATTCTTTCGGTGACATCATTAAGCTGCCCTTCATGGCATGCAAAGGATTATTTGTAACCCACTTTACGATGATCGGAGCTTTCCACCATCAAGTGGAAAGTAAATAAAATGAGCACCATCAGTGTATTCTAGACTCAACGCATCATATCGATGCCCACAGTGATGGCCAGGATGACAATATCATTTTGTCCTGGGGCTATTTCGACACCATAAGTATCTCGCACCCGGAACCATTTCTTGGAAACCTCTGCTACTTTGGTGCGCCCCTGCTCGATTTTATACTCGTGATCCACGATATTCCCCTGCACCTCAAGATCAGGTCCATCCCCGATCTTGACCGTCCAGCGATCACGCACCGGGGAGACGATGGCCTTTTTAATTGTGGCTATTGTTTTATCATCCGGGCTTTCAATATTCATCGTGTCCTTGATGCGCACCTTCTTCTCCTGGATCTTGCACAATTCGCGGCCGTGGGCATCCTCAAATTTTAGCGTGTCACGCACGCGCAGCGCTTTACCATCGACTTTGAAGACCTTCTGGCCATGGTTGTTTTCGATCCAAAAATCGTCCCCGATGGAGACCATTTTCTCGCGCATCTGGTAGCGGGTTGAACCCCCGGCGCTCCGTTCTTCTCCTCTTTCGCCTCTTCTGCGTCTCATAATAGATCCTTTCAAATATGTATTTTCCTGAAGATTTCTCCCCAGGGATTCACTTACAATAACGATTCTACCTCGAAATTCTATTTTCTGAATGAGGGCTGGAAGGAATACTAATTTCCATGGTTGACGAACCCATATCTGAGCAGGTGTATGCTCTCAAATTGTTTCGCTCACTTAAGTCATTCCCGGGAGATATTTGTCCTTGATCGCATTTGCTTCTCAGATCATACTATGGAGTCCGGGAGGCAAAATCGGGTCCAATGACTCATTATAGTGATTGCAACATATAAAATCCCTAAGGCTTTTGGCCGATCACAACCAGCACCGGTTCCCGTTGAACTCCTTTTTCGTGAAGTGATCTGCGCAGCTCCTCGCCACGTTGGATGAGCATCTCACCTGTGGATATTTGTCCGGCGCGCTGGA
>JBEQLH010000062.1:4109-12734 GCA_040326075.1 Anaerolineales bacterium | reverse complement strand
GTTCCGCTTCCGGCAGCGATCTGTTCAACGATCGCTGATAATGCCCAACCAAGCAGGATGCCGATAAAACCTCCCAGTACACTGAGCAGCAACGATTCGATCAAGAACTGGCTGAGGATGTCGATCCGGCGGGCGCCGAGCGCCTTGCGCAGACCGATCTCCCGCGTGCGTTCAACAACCGAGACCATCATGATGTTCATGATCCCGATCCCTCCTACCAGGAGCGATATGGCGGCGATGCCTCCCAGGAAGATGGTCAGCACGCCGGTGATGGTCGAGGCCAGATCGAGGAAATCCTGTTGAGAGAGGATCGAAAAATCCTCCTCCCCGATCATCGTGCGGTGACGGGCGGTTAATATCTGGGAAATCTCCAGTGAAGCCTGCGGCACAGCATCTGAATCCACTGCCTGGACGTAAATAATATCTACCTGATTAGGCGTGGAACGCTGCAGCAGGCGAGTCTGGGCAGTGGTCATCGGCACCAGGATCTGGTCGTCCTCGCTGCCCATTGCCGAGCCACCTTTCTCTTCCAAGACACCGATCACACGAAATGGTTGGCCCTCGATGCGCACCTTTTCACCTACCAGGCCGGATTTGCGACCGAATAAATCCTCAGCCACTTCTGTGCCCAGCAGGACGACCGCAGAACGCCCAGCCAAATCGGTGTTGCTGACGAACTCACCCTCAGACAGTCCTACATTGCGTACGCTGGCGTAATCGGGTGTAACGCCAACGACAGTGGTGGATTTATTTTCACCAGCAAAAGTAACTTCAACTCTGCCATTCAGCACCGGCGCGACGCCGTCAATGGAGGGGGCTGAAAATGGTTCAGCCAGCGCGTCGGCATCCGATAAAGTTAGCGGTTTCGGATTGCTGACATCTTCTGAGCCACCAGAGGTTACAAAAAGCAGGTTGGTGCCAACACCCTGGATCTCGCCCAGGATCGATTCTTGAGTCCCATTGCCAATCGCCAGCACGGCGATCACCGCGGCCACACCGATAATAATCCCCAGTACAGTAAGCCCGGAGCGCATCTTGTTGGCTAACAAGCTCTCTGATGCTTCGATAAAAGACTGCAGGTAATTCACTATCTTCTCCTATGCCTCGGCTACTACGCCATCGCGGATGTTGATCACCCGTTGAGTTTGATCAGCAATTTCTGGATCGTGGGTGACGATGATCAAGGTGGTGCCGCGGTCCTGGTTCAACTTCAGTAAAAGTTCCATAATCTCGTCACCTGATTTGGAATCCAGGTTGCCAGTCGGTTCGTCCGCCATGATGATGGCGGGTTCATTGACCAGGGCCCTGGCGATAGCAACGCGCTGCTGCTGACCACCAGACAGCTCATTAGGGCGATGGGTAATGCGATCGCCCAGGCCGACCCCTTCCAAAGCCTCTTTGGCCAGCTCGCGCCGCTTCCTCCCATTCGGGGGGCTGTAGCGCAGGGGCAGTTCAACATTCGTCAGCGCCGTTGAGCGAGGTAGTAAATTAAAGCTCTGGAAAACGAAACCTACTTTCCGGTTGCGGATACCCGCTAATTGCTCATCCTTTAAATTTGCCACGCTTTCACCATCTAAGCAGTACTCACCTGCAGTGGGCCGGTCGAGGCAGCCCAGAATATTCATCAAGGTTGTTTTACCGGAGCCAGAAGGACCCATGATGGAGACCACTTCCCCGCGACCGATCTGGACCGACAGGCCTCGCAGAGCATGTACTTCTACATCACCCATGGTAAAAACTTTTGTTAAATCTCTACCATTGACTACCCAATTGTTGTTGTCGTTCATGGCCCGAAACCCCCTCCACCCATTCCACCCCCTCCTGGAGGACCTCCGGAGAAGAAATCAATGGGAGGATTGAGCACGATCAGATCACCGGGCTGCAGGTCACCTTCCAGCAGCTGGCTGTGCCTGTCTGAGCTGGCACCCAGGGTGATCTCAACTGGAGTTAGCTGACCATTCTCACCCAGAACATAGACCATTCGTTTGCCTTCCTCAGCTCTTACAGCTTGATTCGGCACTAACAGGGCATCATCCAATTGGCTGACTACGATCTCGACTGCAGAAGTCATACCGGGGCGAACATCTTCGTCAGCATCGGTGAGTTCGACAGTCACCTTAAAGTTGACCACGCCCAGAGACTCAGATCCGACCGGGGATACTTCAACGACCTCCCCTGTGTATTCCTTGGCCAGGATGGCGTCGAAGGTCAAGAGAGCTGGTTGTCCTTCCTGCACCTGGTTGATGTCCACCTCGGAGACTTCAACATCCACCCACAGGTGGGACAGATCATCCAGGCGGAAAGCGGGTGTGCCAGGGTTGACCTGATCACCTGGTTTGCTGTTCACATCGGTGATGAGGCCAGTAAAAGGTGCCACAACGTGGGCCTGGTCAAGGGTAGCTTGGGCAGCTGCGACCCGCGCTTGGGCGGCTGCCAGGTCTTCCGGATCGGGTCCATCCTCCAGTCGCTCCCACTCACGCTGGGCATCAGCGAGTTGGGCTTTGAGCAGGCTGATATCAGCTGGGCTGGTACCATCCTTAATCCGCTCCCACTCTCGTTCAGCTTCTAGCTGCTGCGCCTGGGCCGTATCCAGCTCTGCCTGACGCACTGCCAGATCGGTGTCCGCGGCTGTGCCTTGCAGGCTGTTTAATTGGCGCACTGCATAATCGTATTGTTGTTGTGCGGCGGAAAGCGCACTTAGAAGTGTAGCCCGAGTTACATTGCTTTCCGGCCTGTTAGCATAAGGCTCATATTTATCCTGGGCGCGATCAAGGCGATCTTTAGCCAGGGTTATATTAGCCTGCGCCTCATCGATGCTGCTCTGACTGGCGTATGATTGGGCAATTCGTAAATTGCGCTCGGCGGTTTCAACCAATTTATTTGCATCGGCGATCGCTTTAAGTGCCCTGGCCTGAGCCAGCTCAGGATTGTTTGCATCATCCAGAGCCTGCTGCGCCTTCTCTACCGCCTGAAGTGCCTGGGCACCCTGTACCTGGGAATTTAGCAGGTCATCCAATGCTTTTTGGGAGCTGACCAGGTCAGCCTGAGCAAGGATGACATTTTGAGCCAACGAGGTCTGGGCCAGGTTAGCTAATTCTTGATCTTTACTGACCTCGTCACCTGTGCGGACGTTCACCTGATCGATTGTGCCAGATGTCTGCCAGCCCAGGGTGGCGCTTTGGTTGGCGCGCACAGTCCCTGTTGCGCCGATCGTGGCTGCCAGTGAGCCTTCTTCTAAAGCCACTGTTTGCAGATTTTCCTGGGCGGCCTGGGCACTTTGCGCATTAGAATATGCGCGATATGCAAAGAATGCCCCCACCAGAAGGGCTAAAATTCCGATAATCCATAATGCTCTTTTCATCTTTTTTACTTCACCTCGTAACTTATTATCCGGTTTAATGCAGGTTCAAGTGATGCGATGAACCTCGTCAAATCATAATTTTATTAATAACCCTGGTCACAGCTCAGAAGGATTGAGCACGATCAAATCACCCGGGTTCAAGTTTCCATCCAGCACCTGGCTGTACTTATCTGAAGAGGCGCCCAAGGCGACCTCGATTAATTCCAGGCTGCCGTCATCAGCCAGGATATACACCATTCGTTTACCCTGTGTAAATTGCACGGCACGGTTGGGCACCAACAGCGCTTCGTCTATCTGACTGACCACGATCTCGACTGCGGCAGTCATTCCGGGCCGAACATCGGCATCGGCATCAGTCAGCTCTACGGTGACCTTGAAGTCCACCACCCCCAACATCGAAGAACCCACCGGAGATACTTCAACGACGCGACCGTTATACTTCTTAGCCAGAATGGCGTCGAAGGTTAAGATAACCGGCTGCCCTACCTTGACCAGGTTGACATCAATTTCGGATACGCCGACATCCACCCACAGGAGGGACAGGTCATCCAGACGAAAAGCAGGAGTGCCAGCGCTGACCTGGTCGTTGGTTTTACTGATCACATCAGTGATTGTGCCACTAAAAGGGGCGATCAACCTCGTGTTTTCTAGAGCGGACTGAGCTGCGGTCACCCGGGCCTGTGCGGCCGAGATATCTTCAGGAGCGGGCCCATCCTTCAGGCGCTCCCTTTCACGCTGGGCATCGGCCAACCTGGCTTCGAGCAGGGCGATGTCAGCCGGACTGGTGCCATCTTTAATTCGTTCCCAATCTCTTTCAGCCTCAAGCAGCTGCGCCTGAGCATCAAGCAGGTTGGCTTCGGCAACTCCCACATCATTTGGATTGGGGGGTGACTGCAAATCCTGGTATTTCTGCCGTGAATTCTCATAGGAAATCTGCAGTTGAATGCGCTGCATGTTCAGGCCTTCTAGAATTCGGTTATAGATTTTACGGCTCTCCCAGGGTTTGTATTTCTTCTCAGACTTATTCTTCTTTTTCTCGATGCGTTCTATTTGCTTCAGGATGTCGTCGAGTTTCTTCTCTGCCAGCACCAGATTGGCCTGGGCTTGCTCGAGTGCGGACTGGGGGACTGGAGCAGTCAGGATTTTCAATTTTCTATCGGCCTCGTCCATTGCTTTATCAGCAACCGCGATCGCCTGGAGTGCATTAGCTTGAGCCAGCTCTGGGTTGAGAGCCTCGTCCAATGCATCTTGAGCAGCATCCACTGCCTGCAATGCATTGGCCCCCTGCACCTGAGATACAAGTAATTCATCCAATGCTTTTTGGGCATTAACCAGGTCTGCTTGAGCCAGGATATCGAGTGGTGATAAGGAGCTCTGGTCGAGATCGGCCAGAACATCGCCTGCCTGAACAAGATCCCCCAATTGGATGTCAGTCTCACCGACAATTCCCGAGGTTTTCCAATTCAAGGTAGCTGATTGGTTGCTGTTGACAGTCCCGGTTGCTCCGACAATTTCGCTTACCGGGCCTGTGTTAATCGGCGCGGTTTGGACATCCTCTGGCACTGTTACCGCAGAAGATCTGGAAGCGCTGACAAAGTATACAACCGCAGCAATTACCAGAATTGATACTATACCGATAACAAAATAAGTGGTCTTCTTCATTAGAACCTATTCACTAAGAACGCCCCAAGGGCCCCGCTAAAAAGCGGGACAGGGCTAAACTACAATTTACATCGCCCACGAGGGCGGGACTAAAAAGCGGGACAAGGCTAGACTCCAAAAATATTTAGCCCTTCGAATGTTTTGCAGCTCATCATTATAGATTATTCACCACAAGCGACAGGTAAATAGTTTATAAGAATCAGGGATTGCCGAATTCAGCGCTAAGAATAGCACAGTACGTCCAGAAAAGTGAGTGCCCAGGGTCATGATCTGTAATGGGGAAATATGACCCCAGTCATATATCATGCTTGCAGGATATGACTGGGGTAAATATACAGCCAAAAAAGACTGTGCTATCATGAGAGGCATGAAAGGATCTTCTGTCGAACCCGGCCTGCTGAGGGTCTTCCGCTGGTATGCAGGGATACGCTTTGTCCTGTATCTTTTGGCTGGATTGCGATTTTTGCTGATCCCAGACGTAGCTCAACGGATCGATTTCGACCCAAACCCATATTTATGGATAACACTGTTTGGGACGGCAATCCTGCTGGCTTACTTGTCAATACCCTGGCTGCAGCGGAAAATGGGCCGGGCCTATTTGCCGGTCGGGATAATCCTGGCGGCCTCTTCGCTGATCCTTGAACGGGTGTTGACACCCTCCTTTGGGATCTGGTTCTGGCAGCCGGACCCATTCTTTTACGTACTCCTGATCCTGGTCGCCTGGCAGTATGACTTCCGGGCGGTGCTGCTGTTCACTCTGGCGACATCTGCATTAGAGATCGCCTTAAACTTACTTTTCCCCCAACAAACGGTGGTTTTCGATCAGATTGAGGGAGTTACTGATCAAATGATCACAGTTGGCTCTCTAGTCTTACGAACTTTTTCCTTCCTGATTATTGGGTTTGTCATTACGCGCTTGATGTCTGCCCAACGCCAGCAGCGGAGAGCCCTGGCAGAGGCCAATCGAAAGCTGGTGCAGTATGCTGCCACAGTGGAGCAATTGACCATCAGCCGCGAGCGCAACCGGCTGTCTCGGGAGCTGCATGACACCCTGGCGCATACCTTGAGCGCGCTGGTAGTGCAGATCGATGCCGTGATAGCGGTTTGGGAGCCAATCCCCTCCCGGGCAAGGGAGATGTTGGAAGGGATGCTCGAGACAACTCGGCGTGGATTGGACGATACCCGCCGTTCCTTAAGAGCCTTACGAGCTGCCCCGCTGGAAGAGATGGGATTGGCTCTGGCTGTGAGCACCCTGGCAGAAGATTTCGCGGCTCGGAATGGACTGTCACTGGACCTGGAGATTTCTGAAGATGTCGACAGGCTTGCCCCGGAAGTAGAACACGGATTCTACCGGGTGGCGCAAGAGGCATTAGAAAATGTGAACCAGCATGCTGGCGCCCAGCAGGTAAAGGTTAAGTTAGGAAAGAAGAATGGAACCCTATTGTTGATCGTTGCTGACGATGGACGTGGGTTCAACCCTGATGTGGATGCTTCCGAGCACCAGCTTGGACTGCAGGGCATGTACGAACGGGCTGAATTGATCGGCGCCAGCCTGGAAGTATTCAGCGAAAGTGATCAAGGGACAATAATTCAATTGAGCAAGGAGAAGGATAGTGGTGCGGGTTCTGATTTGTGATGATCAAACGGTAGTGTGTGAGGGTCTGGAGATGATCCTGGATGCTGACCCAGAGATCGAAGTGGTGGGTCTGGCATATGATGGCGCTGAAGCGCTGGAATTAATCCCCGCCACCCAGCCAGACTTAGTGTTGATGGATTTGATGATGCCAGTGATGAACGGTATTCATGCCACGCGCGAGATCAACAAACGCTACCCGGAGATCAAGGTTTTGGTGCTGACCACTTTTGGTGAGGACGAGTGGGTCTTTGACGCGGTGCGCAGTGGAGCAGATGGCTACCTGTTGAAGGGCACCCCTCGTGAGAAGCTGGTCGCGGCAGTCAAGGGGACCGCGGCAGGAGAAGCGTATATTGATCCGGAAGTGGGAGGAAAACTGCTTGCACAGGTTGCCAAAGACACGAGTGCCCAAGATACTACGGTAGCCTCCGATTTGAGTGAACGTGAGCTGGAAGTGCTCAAGTTATTGGCCCAAGGACTCACCAATGCCGAAATCGCCGAGCGCCTATACCTGACGCGCGGGACCGTTCGGAATTATGTCAGCGCGATCCTGACCAAGCTGGATGTGGAAGACCGCACCCAGGCTGCAATTTTAGCTGTGCGGCACGGCCTGGTGGAGGCCAATGATTTGGAATAGGTGAGGACAGAAAAGCTCAATTAACTTTCTGGCTTTCGATCAAGATGGAGTAAAGGTTGACAATTAACCACCTTGACAAAAAAATGAACCCTTCATCACTGCGAAGGGTTCATTATATTTAACTAATGTATAGGGCTTACAGCACCTGTGTGAGATCTATACCCCGCGCGGCGGCGCGCTGCTGCATCCAATCGGATTTAGATGACGGGATCGGCTCAATCTCCCTCTCCGGGCGGCGCACCAGGCTCAATGCATTTTCTGGGCAGGCCTGGACGCATACACCGCAGCCTACACAGCGCAGTTGATCGACTTGAGCGGTGAAATCCATGCTCAAAGCATCGAACTGGCAGTATTCAAGGCAGTCTTCACAGTCGATGCACAGGTCTTCATCCACCTGGTTGACAAAAGCAGAATGAGCAACGGCGTTGGCGATGCCCAGCTCGCTGATCCCGCGCAGGATACCACACGAGCATGTGCAGCAGTTGCAGATATAGGATGAACCGCGCTGGTCATTGCTCACCGAGTGCACCAGCCCAGCTTCAGCAGCAACCTGTAAGGTTGCCATGGCTTCATCCAGCGTTAAAGCGCGGATATGCGAGCTCTGGTCGAATGCTCCAGGTTTTTGATTCAACATCATGCATACTTCGACTGGGTGATCGCAGGCATCGCCAATCAGGGCTTTCTGTTTACGGCAAATGCAATCCACCACGCCCCAGGCTTGAGCGTTGGTTACGATGTCGGCCGCGCTTTCATAGGGGCGGATCTCCATATCAACCCTGACACTCTCGCCGACTGGAATGACGCGGTGAACAGCGGGCTCAATATTGAGGATATGGCTAAAAGATTGCTGGTAGTAATCCTCGAACAGTTGGGCGAGATCAGCGTCTATGCGTTCGATCTGCATCTCGTAGATGCCGACCACAAAGGGCAGCAAACCGTAACCCAGACCACCTTCAATTCGCCCACTATTGATCAGCCCGCGTTTTGCCATACTTTTGAGCATGTCACGTACTTCTTTGGGGTCGCCACCCGTACGCTCAGCGATCTGCCGGGAACTCTCAAAAGTTAGCCGCAGCTGGGATGCCAGTTCAGCCTCCTGCGGAGTGAAAAGCCTTTCCAATAATTTTATTTCCAGGCCGTCTGGACTGGGTGGGTAACCGTTGGGCAAGCTGTCGAGGCGCTGTGCCAGGTGCCGGTAGGGATCAGTTTGCATGACTATCCTCCTTTAACGAAGTAGGTAAAGCATACTGGAAGGGAAAAGCGAGCGCAAGTGATAAATGTCCTCGATTGAAGATCGGATTTTCTGGTGAGGTGAATTGTAAGAAAATGGTC
>JBEQLH010000062.1:0-4009 GCA_040326075.1 Anaerolineales bacterium | reverse complement strand
TATGGCGATCAGGTGCGTTTCGTGTGGCGCGATTTCCCAATTATCACAGCCTTTTCACCAGAGGCGGCTCAGGCAGCCCAATGTGCTTATGACCAGGACAAGTTCTGGGAATATCATGATCTACTTTTTGAGGGCGGCGCTTCATTCAGGGATGAACTCCTGAAAGGCTACGCGGTTGAACTCGGATTGGACTCTGCTGCCTTCAACCAGTGCCTTGACACCAGGCAGCACCAGGCGACTGTGGACAAGGACCTGGAGGAGGCATTCCAGCGTCGTTTCCGAGGCACGCCGTCCTTCCTGGTCAACGACCAGCCTTTAGCTGGCCCACCCTCCTTTGATTATTTACAAAGCCTGATCGAGCCCATTTTGTTGGACAACAACTAAAGCTGAAAATAATTCCCTCCGGCAATGCTAGGTATAATCCGTAATCGATCTTGATCTCCCAGCTCGGTTTCTAAACCTTGCAGATGGCGCACGTCCTCATCATTTACAAATAGATTGACATAAGGTCTTAGCTTGCCCTGATCTGTATATAAATGGGCATACAAGGTCGGGTATTCGGTTACAAGCTCTTTCACTGCACCACCGACATCAGTGGCTTGCAGATCAATAACCTTGGTTCCTTCCGTATATGAGCGGAGTGGTGCTGGAATATTTAAAGTTGGCATTAGTTCCTCCAGAGATCAATTTAAGATTTAAATAGCTGATAGATGCTTCAGAACAGGATGGGTTATTGGGGAGATCACAGGATCATTTAAGATCACCTTGTCGTGAATATGTTTGATGGCGTGTTCTCCATCCTTATTGGCAACCGAAAAGACCAGGCTATCGGGAGATGCTCTAATAATTTTCATACCTACTCCAGCTTTTTCTAGAACGACAGAGATTTTTTGCAGGACCTGGGGAGCAATGTAAATTTCCCTGCCAACAGCCGTGATGAGGGCTATATTGTCAGTCACCTGAAATCGAGAAAAAGGAATGCCAAGCAGCCTCAACGACGAATCTTGTTCTAAGACATGGATTGCATGGTTTAGTGCTTTCTCTGAAAATGCGAAGTTTATTGACCGCTCATGGGTATCCTGGAAAACAGCCAATGGATTGATATCGAGTTTTGTAAAAGCTTCTATTATTTCGTTTCGATTAGTTGTTAAATCTTTACCAGGCATAATTCGAACCGATAACAAACAAATATCGAACAACCCTGTGACTGCAGAAACTTCGAAATTGTTCGAAAGTGAACAATTACCGATTTTTGTCCCCTTGCATTGAGGGTTAAAAGTGTTTTTTACCCAAAGCGGGAGGTTGGCTTCCCATGCAGCCAGAATTGTTTTGGGGTGGATTACCTTTGCCCCAAAGTATGCCAATTCGTAAACTTCGCTATACGAGATTTCTGGAATCAGGCGCGCCCCAGATGTCAGACCAGGATCGGCGGTCATGACGCCGTCAACATCTGTCCAAATCCAAACCTCATCCGCATTAAGGCGCTTGCCTAAAATAGCAGCAGTGTAATCACTACCACCTCGCCCTAATGTTGTCGTAGTGCCGTCGGGGGTGGCGCCAATGAAACCAGTAACGACCGGTATGGTGGCTTCTGCGAACAAAGGAGATAATACCGCATTTACGCGGGCATCTGTTTCATTTTGAATTGGCGATGCGGCCTGGTAGCAATCGTCGGTAACAATTAGATTGGTTGCTTCAATCGCTTGACTATGGACCCCACGGTTACACAACAAGGCCGAAAAAATATGGACATTGATCCGTTCCCCCATGGCAGCAATTTCATCCATATCACGAGGGCTTGATTTTCCTTGAAGCTGGATACGCTGGCAAATATTGGTCAGTTCTTGTATGCGAGTGTCTATCAAGACCATCAGCTGCTCATAAGATTGGTCCCCAGCAAATATGGGCCAAACCACCGCATTTAATTTGTTCCGCAGCTCATCGATGATGACTAGATATTGATCTTTATCTTCGGCTAGAGATTGTTCTGCACAATTGATCAGCATATCTGTCACCCCCTCCATGGCGGAAACAACCACAACCATTCGATCCCATTGGCCATATTGAGCAATGACGATATCCGCGGCGCGATTAAGTGCGTTTACATTGCCTGTTGATGTGCCACCAAACTTCATTACTAAGGTTTTCATGTTTCCCTCGTCTTCTGTATTTTTTAGAGAACTTTGCAAATGGTCTATATCCGGGTCAAAGCCTGATCCAAATCGGCAATCAGGTCGTCGACATCCTCAATTCCCAGTGACAGACGCACCAGGTTTTCAGGGATTCCTACTGCCAGTCTCTCTTCGGTGGATAGCTCATAGAAAGACATCAGAGCTGGCTGTTCAATCAAAGTCTCCACGCCACCAAACGAAGGAGCGATAAACGGAATTTGCAGAGCATCAATAAAGGAAGAGGTGGTATCCAAATCTCCGTTGACAGTGAAGGAAACCACCCCTCCATATCCTTTCATTTGCTGCGTTGCCACCTGATGATCCGGGTGGGATGGTAAACCTGGATACCAGACCTTTTCGATCTTCGAATGGCTTTCTAAATATTCGGCGATTGCCTGTCCATTCTTGTTTTGTTGAGTGATCCGTAAGGCCAGTGTTTTCAGTCCACGCAGTAATAAAGCCGCATTAGATGGATCTGCAATGCCTCCCAACACACCTAAGGCATTCCGTAATGAGGCAATCAGCCCAGCTTCGCCGGCCACAATTCCAGCAAGAAGGTCGTTGTGCCCACCTAAATATTTTGTTGCCGAATGGACCACCAGATCCACTCCTAATGAAATAGGTTGGATATTCAGTGGGGTAGCAAAGGTCGCGTCTACAATCGATTTGACCTTATTCTTTTTGGCAATCTCTGCAAACCGAATGAGATCAAGTGTCCGCAAGTAAGGATTGGTTGGCGATTCGGATAACAATAAGCGCGTATCAGGCTGAATGGCTTCTTCCAGGGCTTCATAATTGCCCATCGGTACCACTGTGCAAGAAATCCCCAAACGCTTCAGGAAAGTATTGCAAAATTCGCGAGTTCGACGGTAGCAATCATCGGTGATCACCAGGTTGGTGCCTGTTGGCAGCATTGCCAACAGCACACTCGTTATTGCAGCCATCCCGGAGGCGAACAAGATGGCATCCTCGGCCCCTTCCAGTGTGGCCAATCTTTTTTCAACAGCAGTCACGGTTGGATTGCCATAGCGACCATAATCTGTGCGCCCATTTTCTTTCCCCCATAAGCGCGCCTCCATAAAATCACGTAAATCTGCAGTATTCTCGAAGGAATAGGTAGATGCCTGTACGACAGGTTCGGCGACAGCATGATAAGGATTTCGTCGCCAATTGCCGTGGACAGCCTGCGTGGAAGAACCAAACCGCTGTGCCTCAGGGGGGATTGGATGCTCTTTTTTGCGAGTGGATTTAATGGTGTTCATGTTAGTCTCCTTCAGTAAATTTGTAATGGATTGATTCCTTAGCCAGATAAGAAAAAAGAGTTGCTCTCGAACGGCAACCCTTTAGTGGTCTTTCAAAAATGATCTGTGCTGGAGTTAGATCATGGCTGCCTCGTTAATGTAGGTGTGCACATGGGCATCAAGCACATCATCATAGATAAGACAGTCTCTTCACGAGTAATTTGAATAGTCCTGCAAAACGTGAAGGAAGGTGGACAGAAGAACTTTGGATGCAGTTCGTATGATTTCATTTGATTTTCACCAATATCCGATCGAATTATTTCATCTTCCACAACATCTTAAAAAAAGAAGAGCTGCGCAAGGCAGCTCTTTGTTTTGCGTATCAAAAATTTTACGCCTCAGGAAAAAGCCTGCCTCGCTGTGCACAGCGTGTGCATCGCCATCATCATAGACATGGATTTGTGCATAACAAGGTTGGAGGCGCTCATTTTCATCTCTTTATATCCTGTAAATTGGGCGGATTATACCATAAAAATATATCTGAAAATTAAAGATGGAAACGAAAAAATCCGCTCCCGGCAATTGGGAGCGGATTTT
>JBEQLH010000282.1:1799-4335 GCA_040326075.1 Anaerolineales bacterium | reverse complement strand
GTCTGGTCATTGATCGAAAACCAATGGCTGGAGGTTTTCAATCAATAGTTAGAAAAGCTACTCCTAAATATTTAAAAACGTTACTTTTTAACTCGTCACCTCACAGCACTGCCCCCAGCTCTGCTGTTTCGTCTTCGGATTCCATTTCTCCACAGCATGATTATTCATAGTTTAATCAATACCCTCAAAAATCGTGTAAGATATACAAATCATATTTTCCTCTGATATTCCAGGAATCTTCTGTGCATTCAAATTTGCTGGCAACGAAGCTCTACATCCCTTCTCCCCGGCCGGATCATATTAACCGGCGTCGTCTGCATTCACGACTGGACGAGATTCTCACCAACAAGCTAACTTTAATTTCCGCCCCGGCAGGATTCGGTAAAACCACACTGGTATCCATCTGGGTCAGCGAGAGTAATCACCCGGTAGCCTGGCTTTCTCTGGATAGCGATGACAATGATCCGGCGATCTTCCTACGCTATTTGATAGCTGCCATTCAATCAATCGATCCAGAAATTGGTCATGCATCGCTGTCAATTCTTCAATCCCCCCAGTCCCCAGGTCTGGAAGCCAGCCTGGCAGCATTAATTAATGATCTATCATCTATTTCCCATGATTATGTGCTGCTCCTTGACGATTACCACCTGATCGAGGATCAGAAAATCCATGCTGCTGTCACCTATCTTCTCGATCACCTCCCTCCTCAATTGCACGTCATAATTTCAAGCCGCTCAGATCCCCCACTGCAGTTGAGCAGATTACGCGCCCGCAATCAGCTGCTTGAATTACGTCAATCAGATCTGAGCATGACGGTTCAAGAATCCAATCTTTTCCTCCAGCAGAGCATGGGGCTGACACTTACAGAGCAGCAGGTTGAAAGTTTAGAATCTCGCACAGAAGGCTGGGCAGCAGGTCTGCAGCTGGCTGCTCTATCTTTGAAAGGTAAAGAAGACATTGACACCTTCATCCACGAATTCGGCGGCAGCCACCGCTTCATCATTGATTACCTGGCTGACGAGGTCTTCTCACAGCTCCCAGAGGATCGACGCTCCTTCCTCAAAGATACAGCTGTCTTGGATAGATTCAATGCTCAACTTTGCGATCATGTCACAGAGCGCTCAGATTCTGATGCCATTCTGCGAGACCTTGAAGAGTCTAACCTTTTCCTGATTTCTCTTGATGATCGCCGGGAATGGTACCGCTACCACCATCTCTTTTTGGATTACTTAAGAACCATTTCAGATATAAAAGATGAACCAGAATTACACAAAAAAGCAGCTCGCTGGTACAGTGATCATCAATATTACTCACTCGCAGTAAAACATTCCTTATTGACCGGGGATACAGAAATTGCAGTCCATGCCATCTCCCTCGCTGCTCCCATCGCTATCCAGCAAGCTGCCTTCACTAATTTATTCAATTGGCTAGCTGCGCTGCCTGATCAGGTTGTTCGCGATAGCGGTGAGCTCGCCATGTACAAAAGCTTTGCCCTTTTCTTGACTCAATCCTTTGAAGATGCACAACCTTATGCTGTAGCAGCTCAGGAGAACCTTTCCCCAGATGCAACTTCTTCACTCCAGGGAAGATTAATGAGTCTGCAAGCGCATCTTGCGCTCTTTCAGGGTAAGAACGATGATGTCATTCGCCTGTCCCGTGATGCACTTGAGTACCTGGATGAGAATGATCATTTCTTCCGCAACCTGACTTTTAATGTTCTTGGGCAGATCCTGGAGGCGAAGGGGGATGTCACCTCCGCAGCTGAAATTTATCAGCAGGCGTTCACCTTAGGATCCGAGACCACTGAACGAATGGGTACCATGGTCGTCTTTACCAACCTGGTATTCTCATTGAACGAATTGGGTCAGCGGAAGAAAGCCGTCAGCCTCTGCCAACATTTGCAGGATGATATTGGTGATGAGCTTTTAAGTGGGCAAACTTTATCAGATGTCGTTTCCTTGTCATGGAGCTTGCTATCCTACGAGGGCGATCAACTGGCGCTGGCCAGCCAGCAGGCCCAGGAGGCTTTGGATACTCTCACTCGGGTTGGGATATCTCAGGGAATCTCCTGGGCCCAATACGTTCTTGCCCGCACTCACCTGGCTAATGGTGACATGGAAAAAATGCAGCAGCTCACCCACGCAGGGTTCCAGCACGCCTCCCGCACGGGTACGGAATATATTCACGGTTCGTGGTTCAAAGCCCTTGATGCTCAAGCCAGCTTGCAGCACGGAGATATTGCTGCCGCTGTACTTTGGGCAGCAAAAACTGGTTATTCTCCCCAGGATAATCCCCACCACTGGTTAGAGCATCCATACTTTACCTATACTCGACTTCTCCTGGCTCAAGACCGAATCCAAGATGCACGCACCCTTTTAAATACAATGGAGACAAACGCCCGGCAGGGCAATAGACTGCGCAAATTGATCACTATCAACCTGCTCCATGCAGTCGCTGATAATCTCGAGAGAAATGAGCAGCAGGCATTAACCCGGCTCGTATCGGCTGTCAACCTGGCTGCACCTCAGGATTATCG
>JBEQLH010000282.1:0-1699 GCA_040326075.1 Anaerolineales bacterium | reverse complement strand
CTTGGCACTGTAAAGAAGCACCTCAACAACATCTTCAGTAAATTGGATGTGAGTAGCCGCACTCAAGCTGTGGCTCGCGGTGGGGACCTAAACCTTCTGGATTAATTACCTCCCTTTTCCTGCCCCCCCTCATAATATCAACCCCCTAAATTCAACTTAAGACTACTGACATATCAACCCCCTTGGGTTTACATTCATGTCGCAATAGTTCACATCCTGAAAAAAGGAACTGCGAGATGACCGGTTTAGAGCAACCCAAACACTGCGAGATCAAAATTGATGGTCACATCAGTGATCTGCGTGCCAGGAGTTTTGAAGATTTGCAAATCACGACTCTAGCAAATGGCGAGACACTCATATCTGGTGAGATCAGGGATCAATCTCAACTTTTTGGGATTCTTCTTCGCATTCGGGATATAGGTGCACCTTTGCTGTCCGTCAATATCAAGAATCAACAAGTAATAAATTCAAGGGAGATTAAAAATGAACACTGCAACTGAAATCAATCAAAAACTAAATCAAGGATGGAAAACCCCCTTCTTTACCATCTGGACCGGACAGGCTTTTTCTCTCCTGGGAAGTTCCCTGGTCGGGTTTGCCCTCATCTGGTGGCTGACAGACACGACCGGCAGCGCGACTGTCCTGGCCACCGCCGCCATGTTTGAATTCCTGCCCCGGGTGTTCGTTGGACCATTAGCTGGCACCCTGGTTGATCGCTGGAACCGGCGTCAAGTGATGCTCATCGCTGACACAATCACTGCCCTGGCGACAGCTGTGCTGATCTACCTGATCTGGGCTGGTACCCTGCAGATCTGGCATATCTATCTGCTCATGCTGGTGCGCTCTACTGCAGGTTCTTTCCATATGCCCGCCATGCTTGCCTCCACTTCTCTGATGGTCCCTGAAGATCAGCTCACTCGTGTACAGGGGCTAAACCAGCTCTTACAGGGCATTATGAACATTGCTGCCCCATTACTCGGAGCATTGCTGATTGGCTTCATTCCGCTGCACAATGTCCTGGCTGTGGATTTGATTACCGCTGCACTGGCCATCTTACCTTTGCTTTTCATCAATATCCCCCAGCCCAATGTAAACGCATCCCTTGACCAGGGTAACACTTCAGTTTGGAGCGACATGCGAATTGGTTTCCGCTACGTTTGGGATTGGGTCGGATTACGCAACATCATCTTCCTGGCAGTTTTGATCAACCTGATCACCATGCCGGCCATAACCCTCATGCCTCTCCTGGTTAAGAATGAATTTTCCGGCGGGGTAATGGAAATCGCCTCCATGCAATCGGCCTGGGCGGTTGGCTTCCTTGTTGGAGGTGTCCTGCTTAGTGTTTGGGGTGGATTCCGCCGCAAAATCCTCACCGCAAATCTGGCAATGTTTGGCACCGCTCTTGGTCTGCTGCTAGTGGGTGTTGCCCATAATGTCGCATTCCAGCTTGCGCTGGCCGGCATATTTATCGCCGGTTTGATGAATGTACTCATGAATGGCCCCGCTTTCGCTTTGCTCCAGACGGTTGTTGACGAGGATATGCAGGGTCGGGTATTGTCCTTGGTGATCAGTCTCGCCAATGCCATGACTCCGCTGGGTCTGATGGTCGCTGGTCCGTTGGCAGAAAAAACTGGTGTCAACGCCATGTTTATCTTTGCCAGCATTGTATTTGTAATCTGCGGAGTGTTCACTCTGATCA
>JBEQLH010000281.1:0-4343 GCA_040326075.1 Anaerolineales bacterium | reverse complement strand
TTATCTTCTGGATCGGTCTCTATCCCTCACCATTCTTCAATTTGATGGAAGCTTCAGTGACTAAGCTGGTTGAAACAATACAGGTCGCGGCGATGGCTGGGCTGCCGTGATGACTGAAAGAAGGCTCAAATGACCCTGGGAGAATTAACCGCTAACCTAGCAAAAATCTTGCCCCTGGTGATTGTCATCCTCTGGGCATGTGTGCTCTTGTTGGTGGATCTGTTTATTCCGAAAGACCGCAAAGTTTGGACTCCGATCCTGGCTTCGGTAGGTATGCTGGTCGCCATCGGCTTCTCCATTGCTCAGACTGGAGTTGATACTGAGGCCTTTGGCGGCATGATCAGGGTGGATGGTTTCTCTCAATTCTTAACCATTCTGGTGCTCGGCAGCGGCCTGGTTGCGGTTATGCTTTCTTACGATTACCTGACCCGCCTCGGTATCCAGCGTGGTGAATACTACACCCTGCTCATGTTCTCAATCAGCGGCATGATGTTGATGTCGATGGCTGCGGACTTGATCGTGATCTTCCTGGCCCTGGAGCTGCTTTCAATCCCGCTGTATGTCCTGGCCGGCTTTGCCCGCCCGCGCTCTGATTCTGAAGAGGCGGCTATCAAGTATTTCCTGTTGGGCGCTTTTGCCAGTGGGTTTTTAGTCTACGGTGTGGCGATCGTCTTTGGTGCCACAGGGTACACCGGACTTACCGATATCTTCCAGGCTGTGCAGGGCGGAGCTGTTGACCTGACTTTGTTGGCAGTTGGTGCGGCCTTGATTTTGGTTGGTTTAGGATTTAAAGTTGCCGCGGTACCTTTCCATATGTGGACCCCAGATGTCTACCAGGGGGCTCCCTCCTCGGTCACCGCTTTTATGGCTGTTGGCGCCAAAGTAGGTGGGTTTGCAGCCTTGATGCGCATTTTTGTCACTTCTCTTGGGGCCCTGGCAATGGACTTCACCGCTGTGCTTTGGGGATTAGCTGCCTTGACCATGATCCTGGGTAATGTGGTAGCAATCGCCCAGAAGAACATCAAGCGTATGCTTGCATACTCAAGCATCGCGCAGGCCGGGTATATCCTGATGGCTCTGGTTCCTTATGGGCAGAAAGATGTGATCAATGATGCCGTCGCTGCTGCTTTGTTATACCTGATTGCTTACGCCTTTATGAACTTCGCGGCCTGGGCTGTGGTCATCACAATGGAAAGAGCGGAAGGAAAGGGCTTAGAACTCAGTGATTATGCTGGATTGGGTCGTAAGTATCCGGTTTTGGCAGCGATCATGACCGTGTCGATGCTCTCCTTCACCGGAATTCCACCCACATTGGGTTTTATTGGAAAGTTCTACCTGTTCCGCAGTGTCATTGATGGCGGTTTCATCTGGTTGGCGATCATCGGTGTGCTTACCTCCCTCGTCTCGGCATACTACTACTTGCGGGTAGTGGTTTATATGTACATGCAGGATGGTGAACCACAAGCCCAGCGTGATAATTGGGTCTATCTGACCGCCGCAGTGACCGGCTTGGGGATAATTGTATTAGGCATTTTTTCTCTTCCATTGCTCACCTGGGCTTACCAGGCAGCTATATCAGCCTTTTGATAAATTCAGCCCTCCGTGTCATCAGCACTCGGAGAGCTTATAATTTCTCTGATTTCTCGCTAACAAAATATCAGGTAGTATTGTAAAGTTTGCGGTGTACAACGCTCAGGGCGCGTACCTGCTCGGCGGCATGGTACGAAGATCTCACCAGGGGGCCACTTTCAACCCATTGAAACCCGATCTCACTCCCAAAATCGTGCATCTCTTTGAATTCTTCCAGGGTGTAATAACGGGAGATGGGGAGATGCTTCTTGCTGGGCTGCAGGTATTGGCCGATAGTCAGGATATCCACTCCCCAGGTGCGTTGGTCGCGCATTACGATTTTTACTTCTTCGATTGTCTCACCCAGTCCGACCATGATCCCTGATTTGGTTAACACCTCGGGATCAAGCTGTTTAGCGTTGGTTAGTGTGGCGGCAGCCCATTCGTAGCGGTCCTGCGGCTGGACTTGCTTGAACAGCCGAGGCACTGTCTCTACGTTATGGTTGAGGATCTCGGGACGGGCATTCATCACAATCTTGAGAGCTTCTGGACTGCCTTTAAAATCAGGGATTAAAACCTCGATCGAGCAGCCAGGATGCAGCTGGCGGATGCGGCGGATGACCATGGCGAAGATCGGTGCGCCGCCGTCCTTGCGGTCATCACGGTTGACGCTGGTGATGACTGCGTGTCTCAGGTCCATGGCTTTTACCGCCTGGGCGATGCGCTCTGGCTCTACCCAATCCAAGGGGGAGGGTTGTCCGCGCTTGATGTCGCAGAAACCGCAGGTGCGGGTGCAGACATCCCCCAGCATTAGAAAGGTAGCTGTGCCTGCTCCCCAGCACTCACCCAGGTTGGGGCACATCGCTTCCTCACAGACAGTATGCAGCTCTTTGCTGCGCATCAAGTCCTGCAGCCACTGATAAGTCTCACCTGAGGGAGCGCGCACTTTGATCCAGTCTGGTCGCCGCAGGGGGGCAGTTTCGTTCTCTTTCGGCTTGATCCTGTCACGGGTAGGGGTATGAGACATGTGTTTTCCTGATTTGTACCAGTAAGATTGTAATTAATAAAAATGTCTTGGACTCTTTCTGAATTGCATCGCTAATTCTACCTCAGAATGGAAGAGGGAATTTGAGTGGATCATAAATATTGGTGGCAGCTAGATTTATGATCACCATTTTTGAGAAAACTATTCCCCCAGCTGGTTTTATCAGTCCATCTTGCGCACGATCACGTGCACGCCTTTGACCTCGAGCACCTCAACTGCCGTTCCTTCTGAGATTGGGGCTTCACCGCTGGCTAGTTCGCTGCTCCACAGTTCACCTCCCAACTGCACAGTGCCAATCGGGCTGATTTGGGTGCGAGCAGTACCAGTACGACCGATCAGGGATTCCTGACCCATGCGGACCGGTGCTCTCTGCGCGCGCAGGGCGATGGTCAAAATGACGAAGAAGATCGCTGCTGTACCCAAAGATACTCCGATCACCAGGGGGATTGAAACGCGCAGGAAGGAGGGTGTCCCCGGGGAATTGAAGAGCACCAATGAGCCGACGATCAATGAGGCCGCGCCAGCCGCGGTCAGTGCACCAAGGGTGGGTGTTTTAATGTCCAATACGAACAAGACGAAGGCGATCGCCAGAAAGATCAGTCCGAACCAGTTGACCGGCAGGACGCCCAAACCGTATGCTGCCAGGGCCAGGCAGACTGCTCCGATAAAGCCGGCGATCCACCCGCCGGGACTGGAGAGCTCGATCAGGATCGCCTGTACCCCGACGGTCAGTAACAGGAAGACGATATTGGGATTGGTGAGTATACCCAACAGGCTCTCAATGAAAGTTGGGTCGAAGGGCACCACCAGGGCATTGGCAGTATCTAGGGTGGTCTCACCATCGACGGTGGTGACCTGGTATCCATCCAGCTGCTCTAGCAAATCGGGCACATTGTCGGCCATGAAGTCTACCAGCCCACTCTGATATGCCTCCGTGGCAGAAACAGCATGAGCTGTCTCGATCGTGGCTTCGGCTATCTGGATCGCCTCCTCACCCCGCTCTTCGGCCAGCGAGCGCACCAGGGCTTTGAGGATATTTTTTTCCTTGGCCTCCATCGTCTCACCCAGGTCCTCGCCCTCTCCGCCGACCGGGCTGGCCGCGCCGATTGCTGTTTCGGGCGCCATGGCGGACGCATGACCTGCCAAGGTGATGATTGTACCAGCGCTGGCGGCGATGGCGCCCTGTGGGGCTACATAAACCACCACTGGAGTGCTGCTGGTGCGTATCACCTGGACGATTTCATTCATCAGGTCGACGCTGCCGCCCGGCGTATCCAGCATCAGTATCAGAGCTTCAGCACCTTGCTGCTCGGCGGCATCCAGGCCGCGCTCCAGGTAGCCCAGCATAGTGGGGGTCAGGGGGCCCTCGGCGGTGAGCAGCAGCACCTGAGGAGCCTGCGCCTGAGCTTGAACAGGGGAAGCAGATACAGGCAGCAGGATGGCGATAATTATCCAGATGAGTATAAAAACCTGCCGGGTCATATAGGGCTATTATAAGCCGGATTACGGTTGAATTTAGGTGGATAAGTTGATCTTAATGATGGCAATGAAATGAATGGGACGTGAACTCGAGATCATACATAAATGGTAGACCCATCACCGAGGTTGCTCAGTATGAACCCACAGGTTCTACTGCTCCCATAATAGGACATTTCTACTTTGCTTTAACATACGAGGTAATGGATCTTGACAATTGAACTATTTGTGATAAACTGTACATAACTTAATA
>JBEQLH010000280.1:0-4350 GCA_040326075.1 Anaerolineales bacterium | reverse complement strand
CGCTTGAAGAAATGGCGTTAAGCATATCTAAATCATCTTGGGTAAAGATGCCTGCTATTAGCCTGTTGTCTACGTAAATTACCCCTAAATCTTGGTCCTTGACCTTAAGTGGTGCACACATGATCGAACGTAAGCCCAGGTCCGTCACGCTCTCTCGATCGCTGAAGCGATCATCATGTTGAGCATCGCTAGTCAGTACGGGCTGCCCCCTATCTGCCACCTGCTCAATTACACCTCGTGAGATCTGGAATTGGGGATCGTCTATGGTGGTTTTTTCAATCCCCCTCGCCGCATGGAATACCAACTCATCTTCACTCTCACACAGGACTACAAAACCGCGTTCAGCTTGCGTAGCAGCAATCACCTCATCCATAACGATGTTGAGGACCTCATCCAGCTCGAGGGTTGAATTGAAGACTTGGGAGACGTGATACAGTAATGTGAGGCGCTCGTTGGTCAGTTGTGAGGGGTCTGTCTTCGTCATCGCCCATTTACCTTTCCATGGGATTGGTGGTCTGTTATGCGATGCACATCCTCAGTGAATGCGAGACCCGAGGGCTTCTACAAGGAGATGCTTTCCCTCTATGACCATTATACACTCACAATCGTGAGGTGCTGTTATCCACTTGAAAGCGAAGATTATAATTATTTCCCCCCATGGTGTTGAATTGGTTTTAATGTTTCGAAGTGAGGAATAACCCTGAACGGACGTTGCATCCGTTCAAAGACTAGGAACGAAGGTGTAACAAGATTAGGAATGGATCTATCAATCCGTTCCAGGGTGCTTACCAAATAATTATATACTGCAATAGTCACTTAATCGATCTCCTGAATGCGCTGTACCCCCACCACATTCCCAGCAGAGCAAAGATGGCGATCACCAGGAAACAGAGCCATAAGGATATGGTAGCCGCGTCTGCCACTGCGGACACATCCTCGATCAACATGATGCGTGATCCAGTCACGACATACGTGGTTGGGTTAACCATCGAAGCGATACGCATCCAGGTTGGCATTGTTTCCAGCGGGTAGAGCGAGTTGCTCAGAAAGAGCAGCGGCAGGTTGAACAGCATGATCATACTGTGGTAAGCGCCTGGATTATCCGTGGAAGAGGCGAATGCGATGGCGATCCCCGCAAATCCCAGGGCAAAACCGCTCACCAAGACAAATGTCCCCAACCAGGCCAGTGGATTTGAAGTGATGTTCGCCCCGACGATAAGGCCCACGATCATGATCACCAATGCTTGAATCAATCCTTTTGACACGATGCTCAGTGCATTGCCAAACAAGATGCTCAACCGGGGGATCGGTGCTGCCAGGTACTCTTTCACAATACCTTGCAGCCTTTCATTCAGCCAGGTTGAACCACCCGCGATGGCACCCCCGGAAGCAGTCAGGGCTACGATACCCGGCAGCATGAAAGTGATGTAGAAATCCTCTCCTCCAGGTACTGCGGGACCTAATAAACTGCCCATACCGACCCCAAACAAAACCACCCACAAAACCGGTTGGATTAACATCCCAGACATCTCCATCTGGTTGCGCAGGGATTTTGTCATTTGTTTTGACCATAAGGTAATTGCTGCATTCATATATATTCTCCTTGGACTGCTTTGAAGATCAGAATTAATCTCTGAATTGACGACCTGTGTATTTCAGGAATACATCACCCAGGCTGGGCTTGGACACCGATACATCCTCTACCTGGTAGCCTGCCTCATGCGCCTGAGATAAAATCTCGACCAATCTGCGGCTGCCAGAACCAACACCAATTTGGATGATCCCATCCGCGCTGGTGACCATTTCTGTATAAGGCAGTGCATTCACCTTTTCAATGAACTGCTCGCTGTCTCCACTACCCTGGATAATGATCACATCCGCGCCCATCTGATCGACCAGTTCAGCTGGCGTACCTTCGACCAGGATCTTGCCGTGGTCGATAATGCCAACTCTGTCTGCCAGCAGTTCGGCTTCATCCATATAATGCGTCGTCAGCAGCACGGTCAGGCCTTCCTTCTCCTTTAAATCAAGGATGTAATCCCCGATCCGTGCCCGGCTTTGTGGGTCCAATCCCAATGTGGGTTCGTCCAGGAAAAGCACCCTCGGGTTGGTCATCAAGCCCCGGATCAGCTCCAGACGGCGCTTCATGCCTCCGGAATAGGTGCTGATCACCCGGCCAGCGGCTTCCTCTAATTCAACCAGCGCCAGTAGTTCAGAGATTTTTTCTACCCTGCTCTCTTTACTCATGCCATACAGGCGCCCGTGATAATCCAGCGCCTGGCGACCAGTGAGCTCGTTGTCCAGCACCGTCTCTTGAAAGGTGACCCCGATCTGGCGGCGCACATCATTGGCTTGCTTGATCACATCAAAGCCGGAGACTTTCGCCGTGCCTTCCGTCGGTTCCAGCAGCGTCGTCAGCATCGAGAAGGTGGTCGTCTTTCCGGCCCCGTTCGGCCCCAGCATGGCATAGATCGTGTTGGCTTCGATCGCCATATCAATCCCGTCTACTGCCAGCACATCTCCTTCATAGATTTTCACCAGACCCTTGGCTTCGATCGCCAGCCCATTATTGCTTTGTTCATTCATCCTTTTCTCCATTTCTTCATTATTATTCTGCGGCCTCATTCATCCTGTCCAGCACATTGTCCAACCATTCCAGTTCAGCCTTCAAATGGATAACCTGGTTATCGATAACCAGTTGAAAACTGCCATGATGCATATCACCGGAACTTAATCCATCTAAAGACTCTTCGATCATGTTTCGCCGCTGGCCCAGCAGCTCTGCTGCCTCCCCCTCTGGAATCTGGTTTATGTATGCCAGGCAAACCGTGCTGTGGTGCTCAGGTGGATCGTAATTCGCCAGGCACTGGCGTAGAGTGTTCTGAAACTCTTCTTCACCTTGTGGTGTGATACTGTAAACACGGCGTGGTGGTCGCTTGCCTTCCTGTTCTTCCCGGAAAAGAATCCAGCCATCATCAGCCATTTGGTTTAACAGGCGGTAGGCAGTTGGCCTCGTCAGCTGTACGCTTGATCCGAGATGGATATCGACCATTTCATTGATCTGGTAGCCGTGCATCTCGTGATCCCTCAGCATTCCTAATAAGAGCAGTTTCCTTTCCATAGCAATAATCCCTCAGGCAAAACCCATCTTTATTAGTCCATATGGACTAATCAGATTAGATTATACAACGAATAATGATTTTGTCAAGGGAAAATGTTATTGTATTAATCTTTCGGGGACTGAAAAATCTGGTTCTTTCAAGCTTCAATAGCTGCAATGTCGAACTTTTCGCTGCCTGTTTACCAGATGCTTGCCATGAACTGATGCTATATAACTACTGGGCTGCCAATCAGCAATTATCAATATTACCAATTTGAATCCCCCTGAAATCAATGGCGGTTAATCGTCCTCAGGCTCTTCCATTTGCAGAAGAAAAATTTCATCCAACCCTCGCTGTCCCCCACCTATGCCCTTCTGAGGATCGCTTGCGTCGTCTCGCTGGAGCATAATTATCCAGATCAAAGTCCCAAATAGTCCAAGCATCAACAAGTAGAAAAGAATTATGAAGTTCGCGTCCATCACAGACTCCTTTGAGCGATATATCAGATTAAGGCAACTTTCCCCTAAGTCCATAAATCAGCTCATCGATCCAATCAATTTCGCCAGTGTAGTAATTACTCAGAAAATCTAAAATGTCCATAGATAGGTTTTGAGTGGAATCTTGCTTCCCCCCAAGATTGTTGGCATCAAGTTTGGATTTATCATCAACATCATCGAGATCTAAATCCCTAAGCTTATCCAATTTCGCAGTCTGCATGTCTTGATTAGGGGAAATTGCTGAATTGATTTCTTCCAGTCGGGAAGCTATTTTCTCCCGTCTATTCTCAAGCAGTTCAAGAGATTCCCTTGCAGATAAACCTTCCAGGTATTTATAAGCCACTAGGCTTGGAAATTCGGGTCCAGGGTAATCAGCCAGGTTTTTTCGAACCAGGTCATCAAATGCGTTTCTCCCCTCTTTAGTGATCGAATACACCTGGCGATATGGGCGGTTGCCATGGCGCTCTTCGCGTTGTGTAATCCAACCATCCGCTTCCATCGTTTTAAGTATCTTGTAAGCATTAGACTTCTTCAGCGTGATCGGCATGGTCACATCCTGATCAAGCATGTGATTTAGCAAATACCCATGCATATCCTGTTTCCGTAAGATCCCGAGCAGTAAGAGTTTCTTTTCCATCTTTATAAATCAAATAATCACTAATGATTATTTACTTTTGACTATTATATATTATGATTTCGAAAGGTGTCAAGCAAGATCCCCCATTATTTACTTAGCATCTGTTTCTCAATGC
>JBEQLH010000279.1:0-4393 GCA_040326075.1 Anaerolineales bacterium | reverse complement strand
CCGGTGCCTTGGTGGACTAAGTACTTGACAATTATTCCCTCGGGAAGCCCTACTTGAACGCGTTCCGTGGGTGTTTGTGTTGGAGTAGATGTGGGAACTGGAGTAGAAGTTGATGTTGGTGTACTTGTTGGAGTTGGAGTCTCGGTAGCAGTTGGTGTATAGGTTCCTGTTGCAGTTGCTGTTAATGTAGGTGGCAATGGTGTAGACGTTGGAGGAATCCTGGTACTCGTAGGTGGTTGAGGAGTATTGACCAATTGAGTTGGGGTTGCAGACGAACAGGCAGCCATCGTCACTAGGAGTAATATAAAACCGATAATAAATTTTGATGTTTTCATTGTTTTCAATTCTCTTTATCCATTTATGAGCTATCAATCACGGCTCACCGTATGCTTATCATCGATAATCAGCGAGCCAGGCTTGTCTTGGAAACAACCGCTGAATGACTCGCCGGTGAGCCATCCCTGTGCGGCGTTTTAACCGAATCCATCGTTCTGCTTCGACTGGTCCCTGAGGCGGTAATTCGGTCGATTTTCCTGCCAGTAAAGTGATATACAGTGGAATCAGATTTGACCGTGGTAGGCCGTGAAGTTGTATGGATATTCTCGAGTACCCTGCCTTTTTCACAGCCTGAAAGAGCGTTTGTCGGCTGAAGGAGGTTAAATGGGCAATCTCAAAACTTTCATGTGCGTACAAATTCGGTACTTCGATCAAAATTTTGCCATCCAAAGCCAGGTATTTTTCTCTCAGTTTATTTAGATAACTAACCGGATCAGGTATGTGTTCTAACACATGAATTAATGAGATCAGGTCAAAAACTGGTTCGCCCGCATCTTCCACAGCTTTCAAGGTGCCATATACCTTTAGTCCCCTTTTTTCTGCAAAATCCCGATAAGCTTGCCCGGGTTCAATCCCCACAACCTGGCATTGATACTCATCTCTAATTCTTTCTAATAGCAGACCTGATGAACTGCCAATATCTGCAAAACGCTGAACATTCTCAATACCTGCTTCTTTGAGAATATTCACCAAAACCTTAGCCCTCGCTTTTTGCACAGAAAGGTCTATCTTGCCTGGATCTTCACTGCCCTGGTAAATCTGTCTGTATTCATGGCTGTAAAAAGTGTCCAATTCAGTTTCTGTCATTCGGGGAGATTGGTAGACCAGACCGCAGTTCGCACATAACTGGTTGGTGACCTGGTAGCCGCGAGAATCGCGCTGGTCAAATTGAACACTCTGGCTTTCGTTACATAAAGGACAGCTGGCTACAGTTTCTGGCATCAGGTGGTGAACAGACTGGATCGAGATAAAATTTTACAGACGATTTTCGTATTTCCGTCGTGATTTTTTTAACCATCGGACCACAGATTTACGTAAACCATGAAGATCATCACTGGTGATCAATAATTCCAGTTTATGAAGAAAGCGCGGCACGTTCATGGATGCTGGCTTGAGCTTTCCATCAACTAATATTTTATTGGCTTCCAAAATTGTGTACATGGTCTTCATACCACCTGCGATACTGATGTTCTTTTTTGTTTCTGGCAGATCGTAGGGAGGTTTGTTGCCCGGAAGATGGCTGTAATCATGGTTTTGATGTACGATCATTGTAGAGCGGGTCACATCCACCACCTGCCAACCCAACTTAACCGCATGGTAGATAGTCCAATTATCCCACCCTGAGCGGCCAATGGTGAATTCGGGCATGTCGATCAATAAATCCCTGGGGAACAGGAAATAATCGCTGCCTACAGGTCCGTGAAGGTTGCCCCTGGTTTCCACATCAGCTCTTAATCGCTGTTCCCACCCTGAGCTGAAATCTAGTTCTTGCTGGACATCCAAATCCCATCTCCTGCCCAAGAATAAAAACTCTTCCGCTTGTGCACCAACTTGATGTGCTGCATCAACGAAATCAGGCATGAGCAGAATATCAGCGTTCAAGATCGCCAGATAGGGAGCGTCGCTGGACTGCCTTGCAAAGTCAAACATCGAACTGATGTAAGGCGTCCCCTCAGCACTGCACTTAACATCTTTACAGTGCCTGATCTGAAACTCGCTGGCCACCTCTGCCATGCCATCTTCATTGCCCATCAAGTAGACCTCTACCTCTGATCCAAGATGCATCCAGGACTGAATTGCATTACGCTGGATTGTGTTGATATGTGGATTAAGAAATGGTTTTGGAGCGGTAAAAACCGCCAGAAACGTCATTCAGAGTATCTCCTGGAATATCTTTGGTGTCCCATAATCTCCAATCTTGAACGTCAAAGAATGGGGAGATTATTACTTGTATCACCTTGTGTTTGTTGTCTCCGTGTTGGGCTGCATCTGATATTGTATTAACCAGATTGTTCACTCTACGTAATCCCCGGATTATTTTCCTTTATCAAATTCCCGGTAATCATTGTGGGTAATTCCGGCGTTTATCTTTGCCAAATCTGGATTTCGTTGAAATAAATCCAGAACTTCCAGCCAGGAGAAATCATCCCTGCCCCCAAAATGTTCATAAATCTGTCTCAGCAATTCAAGATCCTGTGGATTATCAACGGTCCAACGGAAATCACCATAGTCCGGGTCATGGTTGACTTGCAATACTCGAAATCGATCGGCATGTTCATAAATAAATGGCATGACATGTTCTCGTTGGTAGGGTTGAGTAGCTTCCTGCCAGGTGATTTCCAGAGCAGAAAATGTACATATTTCTGTATCTAAACCAATTGGGAAGGTACGCTTCCAGGGGGGAGGAAGTCGGTTTGCGGTGAAATCCCACGCGGGAGCCATTAAAGGTCTGGCCGGTGATAATCCCTTCTGTTCTGGAACTTCTTCAGTGATTAAGCTGCTTCCATTTCCATAGAATGCATACAGGCTCTGGTCAATGAGGTGTGGATCGATGACCGGGCAATCCGCGGTGATGCGGACAATTACCTCAGCTGAAAGAGATCTTGCTGCGTGATAATATCGATCAAGCACATCATGTAAGCTGCCGCGATGACAAGCGAAACCTCTTTGGCTGCACATTTGCTCGATCGGATCGTCTGATTGATCCAGACTGGTGGCAACAACCACTTCATCTACAACTTTCGAACGACGAGTACGTTCAACAACTCTAACCAGCATTGGTTCTCCCCCAATATCCAGCAATACCTTCCCAGGCAGCCGGGATGCGCCCATTCTGGCTTGGATGATTGCAACTACCTTCTCAAGACTTAGTCCCTGATTTACCATTTTTCTACACCTGTTTTAATACAACATCATATGCTTTTAATAAGTTGGGGAAATTCTTATCCCAATCGGCTCGTTCTGTTGCCAATTGCCGTGCCGCCTTGCTCATCGCGGTAAGATCTTGTCGATGATTATAGGCTAGCGAGAGTTTCAATGCCAGATCATCAGTTTGCCCGTCTTCGAACCACCATCCATTTACCCCGGGTTCTACCCATTCTCGATTTCCGGGAATATCTGAGACAATCACAGGTCTGCCACATGCTAACGCTTCCATAAGTGAGACTGAACTCCCATCAATATGAGATGCGCTAACGTATAAATCTGCCATATTGAAATAATCAGGCAAATCTGCCTGGGTAACCTGTCCGGGAAGAAGAACCCGATCCATTACCCCACCACGTGTGAATATATTTCGTAAGTAGTTGGCTTGCGATCCATTTCCTAAAAGAATTAATCTCAGTCCTTGATCTTGATTTGCGGCTTTGACGAATGCCTTCGCCAGGACATCAACCCCATAAATCGGCTCCCAATTCCGAGTTGATAATATTGTGAACTTATCGCCTTGACCGGGTAGATACTCACCTGGGGTGAAGGAATTCAAATCGATTCCCCAGGGAAAAGTCACAATCTTATCATCAGATATTCCTAACTTGATTGCTTCCTGCCGAACAGTGTTGCAATCACCCACCATGATTGAGCTGCGCCTCAGCGTAAATTGAGTGGCTCTCCGCCAGAGCATGTTTCGATTTGCTTCCTGCAGCAAGTCGTACCCCCAGGACATACTTATCAGCGGTTTGAATCCCAGCAAAGCCACCAGGAATGCACTGCTTTGTAATGGTCCGGCATGGATCAAATCAGGATTTAATCTTTTGATTACCCTGCGTACTTCAATCAGTAATCTCGGACCATCAAAGACTTTACTTGGTCTTTTTCCTCCAATCCAGGAAACTTGACTGATCCCTGGTGGTAATGGTCGATCCTCGACCTGCACATGCCGCCTTTCCAATCTCAGGTAGAAAATCTCGTACTGGGTTTTTGCCAACGCAGAGAGGAAACGATAATCGTGGGTTGTGTAATCCCGTGAGAAGTAAATAACGCGAGTCACTGGTTGAGTTGGATTGTTTCAACTGCCCAGATCTGTCCAGCGCAGTTCTTTACCCTTGGGAAGATCTTC
>JBEQLH010000278.1:0-4396 GCA_040326075.1 Anaerolineales bacterium | reverse complement strand
ACGGAGCCGATGTGCTGGTCAACGTCGATCATGCAGTTGATATAGTAGTTGACATGGTTATGCCACATATCTCGCCGTTCCATGGGGATGCGGCCAAACATCCCATCGCCTAAAACTTTATAGTTGCGAACAGCCTGAGGCTGCCCCGACAGATCATCAAAGAACGAGGCCGGCAAGGTGGTCGGCCACTGTTGCTGATAGAGTGGCGTGTCCGGTGCGCCGAAGATGGGCATCATGCCCCGTACCTGTACCATTTCTTCATCATCTGTATCGAAATACATAATGTCGTGGGGATTGATGAAGTTCACGGCCAGGAACCAGGGCTGTGAGTTGCTGATATTGGGTGCGCGATCCTTCAACCAGCCAACAGCTTCAGCAGCAGTCAATGGGTCCTTGTTCAGTCCGTCGAAGGGCGCTCCATAAGCATCACCCCACTCCTGGAAATCAGAGAATCCGAAAGGCTCCATGGCATCCGTTGTGTCTCCCTCAGGGAACTCTGATTCGTGCCACTTACCCTTATAAGCTGTGTAATAACCCAGTTCACGCAGCATGTGACCGATTGTAGGTAAGGTTTCCGGATCAGCCCGCATGTCCTCAATCCAGGCGAGATTGGTGTTGTCGATCATGCGCGTAAATGGTGTATGCTGGCCTGTCCACATCACTGACCGGGATGGAGTACAAACGGTGGTGGTTACCTGTTGATTGTTGAATGTCACCCCCCGATTATGTAATCGATCGCGGTTTGGCATAGTAACACCCGCCGGCAACGCCTGGTGGGCGTACTCCTGATCGGTAACGATGAATAGAAAATTGAATTTCTTATCTGACATTTTTCACTCCTCCTATTCTTCCAGGTTTTCAGAGTTTTGGATTGGAATATATTCCACCAAGAGCAAAGGACAGCCCATGTCGACCAGACGATTTAGCACGCCAAGCAATGCCGATTGATCCTGCACCTGCCCGGTCAATAGTGCTATCGGTTGTTCACCAGATCCAACTTCTTCGGTAATAAGCATTTCCCCATAATATTCAGACCATTCCGGACCTGGTGTCCCTAGCACGCGAATGCGGTATCTTCCCTTACTAGATAGCTTTAGCTCAGACACATTATTTATCTCCATCACTAATCAGAAGCTAGGCTACTTCTTTGTCTTCATATTACTAGAAAATGATGGTAAAAACAGTGTCCTAAGGGAGTAATTATGGAGTATTTTCTGAAAGGAAATTACCGAGCTGTAGGATTGAGATAACCTGCAGCCCTTGAGATTATCGAGCTATCCTGTTGTATTTGTCGGAGATGTTATGATTATAAGAGATTCAAATCCTTGGCTTTTTCAACAGCCTGCATTCGATTTTTAACCCCCAATTTAGCATAAATATTACTGGTATGTTTCTTCACCGTACGCGGGGAAATGACCAACTCCTGGGCGATTTCTTTAT
The DNA here is from genome assembly GCA_040326075.1 of Anaerolineales bacterium. Classification (GTDB taxonomy): domain Bacteria; phylum Chloroflexota; class Anaerolineae; order Anaerolineales; family UBA4823; genus PFL25. Next base: position 2,956 of record JBEQLH010000278.1, on the reverse strand, counting down.
CCGATAGCCACTTCCCCAAGTACACCAACACTTGACTTTCACGCCGAGTGAGGGGCTCAAGTAGATGCTCGTTGGTAGTTGCTAGCTCAGGCCTTTGCATTCCATTTATTTGAGGTGGCTTGGCGAAGGCAGCCAAAATCTGGTAAACATAGTCGGTTTCAAAACCCCGATCAACAGTTTGTCTGAGCAACCGAGCCATCTTCGGGCCTAAATCTACATAGGTGCGAATAAAACCGGCAGGTTGGGCGAGTTTCAGTGAGCGGTCAAGCGCATCTTGGGCATCTTTTGTTCTTCCTTGTGCTTGATATGCCAGCGCTAGGCACGCCAAAATCTTTATCTCGTGGTAGGTATTGCTGATCGTTCTAATGTATGCCAGCAATTTCTCAAGCAATCGTGTAGCTTCCTGCAAACTGGAAACTGTCCCCTGGGTGATAAGGATTTGGGCTTTGGATATGATGGGGATTTCAAGCAAAAACAACATGGGGGGTGAGATATCAGATGGTATTGATTGAGCCCATTGGATCGCCCTCCCTTCATTACCTGAGTGGAGTGCAAGCCGTGCCTCAAAGGAATCAATTTCATGGAGCTTCCCTAAGATTCCTCTCTCATAAGAAAAATTTCGCAGGTCAGTGAGCGCAATTGTCTCGTTTCCCAGGGATCCATGTGCATGCGCGCATATGGCCAAAGCAAGCATACTATCATGAACCATGATGAATTGCGCATTGTAGCGGAGTTCAAAAACAGCCGAAAAATGCTTCGAGGCCTGATCAAGATTGTTCCTCTCATAATTAATTCGTCCCAAAACCCAGTGGTTGAATACCTTACTGACCGTCAAGCTGGCATTATCCGTTACTGTTTGAAGCTGATTTAGGACGTGTTCAGCCTGATAAATTTCAGCCTGCATCATGTGAATGTAAATCTGTCCAATCAGCACCCTGGCAACGATGGCTTCAGAACTAGTTTCAGCTAGGAATGCGTTTAATTTGCGTAATGCCTGTGCAGATTGTCCAGTGCTATGAAGAGCCAACGCCATTACGATGATCGCTATGGAGCGAGTGAATGTGTGGGCAATAGGGATGCGCTCTATAGCAGCCAGGGCACTTTCCAGAGCCCTGGCTCCCTCATCGTTTGTATAATTAACTAAGCTCTTCAGAGCGTCGATTTCCCCACGGGCATCCTGCACCTGCGATTCTGTCCAATCTTCATCCTCAGCGCTTATGAGCGTTTCTACTTTTTGTAAGATCGGTGGAATCTGGGACATCTGGTACCTAAGTTCCAGGGTCCAAGCTCTTGCCAGGAGCAGTGCTGGTCGCTTCTGTACTAATTCATCAGGCAGTCTATTTAGCCATCGCTCCAGTGTGAACCAATCCTCATCGTTTAGAAGCTTGTGCCGAGAATCCTCAATCAATTTCGCCGCACCATCCAGGTCTCCAGCAGCCAGGGTATGGTTGAGGGCCTCCTGGACCATGCCATTATTCTCAAACCAGGAACTGGCCCTATTGAGCAGCTTATGTATCTCTGCTTGGCTATATGTTCTGTTCATACGCTGGAGCAGCATGTCTCGAAACAAGTGGTGGTAACGATACCACTTGCGCTCCATGTCTAGTTCGATGAGAAAAAGATTAGGTCGCGCCAGCTTTTCTAGCAAAATGTCGCTCGTAGAGGCACCGATCACAGCATCACACAACTCAGAACAGAATTGATCCAAGATTGAAGATTGCAACAAGAAATCTTGAATATCCTGTGTTTGGCGGGCGAGAACTTCATTGAAAAGATATTCTCGCACATAAAAGGTGCTGCTTCCACTTAAGGAGTCTGCAGAGACCATCAGATCTTCCTGTCCTCGCATGGAGAGAGCAGCCAAACGTAAGCCGGTAACCCAACCTTCGGTGCTCTTGGTTAGTGAAGAAACTACATTCTGATCCAATTCTTCTCCGAAAACCCCTTCGAGATAAAACTTTGCCTCCTCATTCGTAAAGCGCAAGTCCTCTGCTCGGATTTCGATCATTTGCTTTCGACTGCGTAATCGAGATAGTGGGAGGGCTGGATCCTTTCGTGTTGCGATCTTCAGGTGAAATTTGGCGGGCATTTGGTGCAAAAATTGTGTGAGAATCTGATGGATTGCTTCAGCCTGGATGAAATGGTAGTCATCCAGGGCTAGCACAAATTGTTCGGGTAGGGCAACAAGCTCGTTGACCAGTTTAGTAGCCAGATAATCATGTGAGGGCAGTTGAGGAGCTTCCAGCAAAGATAGGATATCTTCACATACATCCGGGAAGACCCGCTGGATGGCAGTTACAAAGTAGCGCAGGAAAATTCTTGGATCGTCATCGTTCTCATCCAAAGAAATCCAGGAGGAGTTTACCTCCTGATCCTGCAACCAAGCAGAAAGCAATGTAGTCTTTCCGAATCCAGCCGGGGCTGAGATTAGAGTCAGAGGACGGTTCCCCCCGCGATTGATTTTTTCTATTAAGCGGGAACGTATTACGAGGTCATCATCGAGACGAGGTCTTTGGAATTTGGTTTGGATTAGAGGAGGGGTATTTTCCATATCCGGCAGCCATATCTGCTGCCGGATTATACTATGCCCAGTTCCTGTTCCGCTTGTGTGACCAAATAGTTTCGAACTCGCAAGCTATTGCTTCGTAATGAAAAAATCTTGATACCAAGAAACCGGACTCGAACCCAACTGCTAACAAATTAAAATTGGTATTGGACTTAAGTGGGAGGGCGATATCCAAACGCCCATCCCGCAATCCCAACACCTGGGTGTTGGGGCGAACCAAAATTAGTTGATTTCTAGTCAATCGAGCCTATCTCAATCCCTAACTGATCCAGTTTCCCCCTTTGCTCAAAACGTAGAGATGCTAAAAATCGCTCGATAGGCACACCAAGCGATTTTTGTGGGCGGAAGCGGACCTGTTCCGAACCGCCTTCCCCTTGAATTTCTGAGTAA
>JBEQLH010000061.1:3024-13009 GCA_040326075.1 Anaerolineales bacterium | reverse complement strand
CCTCCCAACCGCGGCTGATTTATTGGCAGCCTGCGACGTTGGCTGTCATGCAGGCAGTGGTGGAGTGGCGTAATAATGGAATCCCTGTGTGCTTCACCATCGATGCAGGTCCAAATGTGCACGTCCTCACACCAGGAGAATTCTCATCCAGTGTAATCACGAACCTGGTTCAGATTCCGGGAGTTACCAGGGTTCTCTCTGCTCAGCCAGGCCGTGCGGTACGCTTGATCGACAATTAACTTTTCAAGCGCTGATTCGCCCGAATATTTGTTTGTGGGTGCTAAAATCCGTCCCTAATCGATTTCCCATTGGAACCAATTTTTCTTAGAATCGTCTAAGACTTACCATGATGTATAGAATCCAGGCACAGGAAAGGATATAATCAGCTTTAAGGGTCTTGAGTATGACTCGACTTTTAATAATGGTTCTTTGGAAGAATTTATGAATTCAAATGTACTCATTCAAATTGCGCAGCTGGCTGTAGGTATAGCTGCTCTGATCATCATCCACGAGTTCGGCCATTTTTTTGCCGCGCGCTTGTTTAAAATTCAAGTCGAAGAATTTGGCCTTGGGTTCCCCCCCCGGGTCGCTACCTTATTCACTGCTGGTGGGACAAAATTCACTCTCAACCTGCTTCCCATTGGTGGCTTTGTACGCCCGAAAGGGGAGAACGATCCAAGCATTCCAGATGGCTTAGCAGCTGCCAATCCTTGGAAAAGATTAGGAGTTCTGATCGCCGGACCATTATCCAATTTGTTGGTGGGTGTGGTCCTGTACGCCATGATTATCAGTCGCATCGGCGCACCGATCACCGATCAAGTCCAGGTGGTGGAGGTTGTGCCGAATTCTCCCGCCGCTCAAGCAGGACTGCTTTCAGGGGATCTAATCCTGAAGGTAAACGAAACCGAAATTGACAGTACTGATTCAATCTCGACTGCAATCTATAATAACCTTGGTGAAGAAACTCAGGTCACATATTCTCGCCAGGATCAGGTCACTACGGTAACCATGGTGCCCCGCACTGATCCGCCTGAAGGAGAAGGTGCTATCGGGATTGTGATGAGTAATCCAACCGAACCAGTTGGCGTGATCGCGGCCTTACCGGCTGGTGTGGGTGCGGTTTATGAGCATAGCGGGGCCTTGCTCACCTTCCCGGTAAAGATAATTCGGGGCGAGATGGACGCCAGCGAAGGGCGTTTATTGGGGTTTAAAGGCATGTTTGATGTTTATCAGGCTGTTCAAGAAACAGAGGTCGAACAAAGCATTCCTGCTGGGGTAAACGTACTTGGCTTCTTTGCCACCTTGACAATTTCCTTTGGAATCCTCAATCTGCTGCCTATCCCGGCTTTGGATGGTGGGCGGATTATGTTCACTTTACCGGAGATCATCCTTGGTCGTCGCGTTCCACCTAAGTATGAGAACGCAATCCATGTAGTGAGCTTAGCTCTTCTTCTGATGTTGTTATTATTCGTCAATTTGCAGGATTTCATCAACCCGATTTCTCTTCCATAATATAATAACCCTGACCATGGACGTTCTCATTGAAGGGTAAGACCATTTTTTGCTTAGGGTGAATTATGTCTGAGATATCTGAATTACCATTCCAATCGCTGATCGATGCGCTGCTGGACGAAGCCACCCCGTTCAATCCTCGATACCTCTATCGTCTATCTGATCTCGAACAAGAGGACCTGGCTTTATTCCTCGATACCTGGCCGCGATTGTCTTTGTTACGGCGCCAGGCATTGGTAGAAGACTTACAGGAATTAGGTCTTGCTGATAGCCTGTTGTCTTTTAAGAGCTTAGGTAAGAATGTCATCTCAGACGAAGACCCACATGTTCGTCTTCTCGCCGCCCAAATTTTGTGGGAGTTTGAAGACCCCGAGCTGATCCCCTTATTTCTCCAGCTGCTTGACTCTGATCCTGAAGCCGAGGTACGTGCTGCGGCAGCAGCTGGTTTGGGGCAGTTTGTTTATCTCGGGGAGATCGACCGCTTGGATGGAGATAAAAAACATGAAATTGAAGACCGTTTGTTGGCGGTAATTCTCGAAGATCCTTCTGTGCTGGTCCAGCGTAAGGGGCTGGAATCAATGGGTTTTTCCATTCGGCCGGAGGTTCCAGAATTAATCGAAAGTGCGTATTCCTCCAACGATCGATTCACCAAAGCCTCTGCATTAATCGCCATGGGAAGATCGATGGATTCTCGCTGGGAGATGAATATCCTTTCTATGTTGAACGACACGCTCCCGGTTCTCCGGGAAGAAGGAGCCCGAGCCGCTGGAGAGATTGATATCAAAGATGCTGTTCCCACATTGATTGAATTGACCGATGACAGTGAAGAAAATGTTCGTTCAGCTGCGATTTGGTCGCTCTCTGAAATTGGGGGAGAATCTGCCCGCCACATATTAGAAAGATTATTTCGGGAGGTGGAGTATGATCAGGAAGCTGATTTCCTCGAATCTGCACTGGATAACATTGCCTTCACCGATGGTTTGCAGCCCTTTTCGTTGGTTGATTCCCCGGAAGAAAGCCCAGAAGATGATTTGCTTGAGATGTTAATTTCCCAGGAGGGATATTTGGATCCCAACGGAAACGGTGATTTATATTCCTTTGAAGATGAGGATGATGAGGACATCCTGGACAATGCTGAATACGATAACGATGACCAGGACTATTAAGATTGATTGATCTACTAACCCTTTTTAGTAACAATCTTTTACCGATCTTCCTGGCCTCGGGAGCAGGTTTCCTGGCCGCAAGATATCTCGGAGTAAACCCACGCTCAGTTTCAAAGATTGCATTCTACATATTTAGTCCGTGCCTGGTCTTCAGTCTGCTCACCTCAGACCAGATAAATGGTGATGATATCACCCAAATGGCAATCTTTGCTTTGATCATCATCTTGATCATGGGAGTAATAGCTGCATTAATTGGATATGTGCTGCGTTTCGAACGGAGTATCATTATCGCAATGATTCTGACTGTCATGTTCGGTAATGTGGGAAATTTTGGGCTTTCACTTAATCTGTTCGCCTTTGGTGAGAAGGCTTTGGTTTACGCCAGTGTTTACTTCATCACTTCTATTATCCTGGTGTACACACTAGGGATTGTGCTTGCCTCCTGGGGTAAATCCAACTTGAGATCTTCGATCCTGGAGGTCCTTAAAGTTCCTGTCGTTTACGCGGTTATCTTGGCTTTGATCTTCAGGACGTTCAATTGGAGTTTACCGCTCCCGGTTGACCGGACAGTATCCGTTTTGGCGAATGCAGCCATACCGGTAATGATGGTTTTACTGGGTATCCAGCTTTATCACTCTAAGTGGAGCAAGAGTACCTTCAGTTTAGGAGTTTCAAATTTCCTGCGTCTGGTAGCAGCTCCTGCCCTGGCGATTGGATTAAGTCAGCTCTTTCAATTTGAAGGTCCTGCATACCAGGCTGCTGTTATTGAGTCGGCTGTGCCAACCGCGGTCCTGGTATCTGTCTTAGCGACCGAATATAATATCCAACCAGCGTTCGTGACAACTGCAGTATTTACTTCTACTCTTCTCTGCCCTCTGACAATAACTCCCTTGTTAGCGATACTCGGTGCGTGATGGATTTTCGCAGAATTGCCCATATCCTGATTTCATTATTCCTTGCTGTTGGGGTGCTGATTCCTGGGGTAGGATTTGCCCAGGCGGAAATTGATATCACTCCTCAAGATCCTTCTTACACATTTGGCGACCACATTAATTTCAAAGCCTCACTTCTGACCACGGGGGCCATCGACGAGGTTCTTCTTTTTGTCCAGATCAATGGGGATACAGACATCCAGGTGCATCCTGTCTCAGTCGATAGTCAGGGCAATCTGTCATTAGAGCTCAACGTGAAGGAATCCCCATTAAGGGCATTTTCGGATGTTGAATACTGGTACCAGGTTAATTTTGAGGATGGCGAGACGTACACCAGCCCGCGTTATTCCTTTTATTATGGAGATAACCGTTTCGAATGGAAAATCCTGGAGGGTCCGCCATTTAAAGTCCATTGGTATGCTGGGGATGTCTCACATGGTGAGGAAGTTTTGAATGTCGCTTTGGAGGGACAGGAGAGTTCAAAGAATTATTTGGAAGTTTTCTTTCCGGAATCTGTGGATATATATGTTTATGACAACCCCCAGGCAATACATGACGCTTTACCGAATGCGGAGCAGAATTGGATTGCTGGTCATGCTGACCCTGACCAGGGTGTTATTCTGGTTTCACTACCCCCAGGAGCAGACCAGCGATTAGAAATGGAACGGCAAATCCCTCATGAATTAATGCATATCGCCTTATATTATACAGATGCTAATGCTTACTCAAATTTACCAGCCTGGTTTAATGAGGGTTTAGCCTCCTTGGCTGAGTTGTATCCCAATCCTGAGTACCAGGCGCTGATTGAAAGCGCCTATGATGCAGGTGCCCTTTTCCCCCTTGCCTCACTATGCCAAACATTTCCCAATGATTCCCAGGATGCGATCCTTGCTTATGCACAGTCAGCCTCTTTCACCCAATTCCTTTACGAGCAATATGGCAATCCTGGTTTTAACCGGTTGTTGGCTGCATTCGCCTCCGGTATGAATTGTGAACGTGGAATCGAAGAAGCACTTGGAACAGACCTTGGGAGCCTGGAAGGGAGCTGGCGGAGAGAGAACTTCGCCGATCAGGCCTGGACAAAGACTTATGAAGAATTCCTCCCCTGGATTATCCTCTTGCTGGTTGTCCTGGTGGGACCGCTCATTTTGGTACTGGCAGTCATTCGCAATAGATCAGCAAGGATGGAACTATGAGTAATGAAGAACAGGCTCGCTTGCACGCCATCATAAAAGGGCGTGTTCAGGGAGTAGGCTTCCGTGCCTTTGTGGTTGAAAATGGGCTCACCTTGGGGGCGCAGGGTTGGGCGAGAAATAAGTGGAATGGTACTGTAGAAGTCGTGGCGGAGGGAGATCGCCAGATGCTGGAGAGATTACTCGCTGCTCTGCGACGTGGGCCACCCATGGCGAATGTAACTCACGTCGATTTGGATTGGCCATCTCCAACCGGGGAATTTAAATCCTTCTCGGTCAGGTCTACGTTTTAATAATTCCTCAATCAACCAAACCCGAGCCCCCGTTGTTTCAAGGAGACGAAGTCTCCGCTCCCGATCACCACGTGGTCAAGCACATCGATATCCATTAATTTTCCCGCTTCCACGATGGCACGCGTTACAGCTATATCGTCGGGGCTGGGTGTTGGATCTCCGCTGGGGTGGTTATGAGCTACGATTATCGAGGCGGCATTGCGCCGGATGGCTAACTTGAATATCTCCCCAATCCGTACTTGTGATGAGTTCAGTGATCCCCGGTAGATGGCTTCAGTAGACATAAAATGGTTGCGCGTGTCTAGCAATATAACCCATAATTCCTCTTGTTCCAGAGCGCTCATCTCATGCAGGATTAAATGAGCAGCTTCTTCAGGACTATGGATGCTGCCTCGTTCAACAGACTCCTGCTTCATCCGGTAACCTAATTCCAATGCAGCTTTGATCGTAGCTGCTTTTGCACTGCCCACACCATGCTGATCACAGACCTCATCGAAAGCAGTCCGGTGTAAACCAGTTATTCCACTAAATGTGTTGAGTAAGCGCTGTGCAACCTGGATTGCGTTTTCGCCTCTCACACCCGTGCGAAGCAAAATTGCGAGCAATTCAGCATTGGAAAGTGATTTTGGTCCCAGCCGGGCAAGGCGCTCTCGTGGTCTTTCGGATTCTGCAAAATCTGTGATCCGGTAAGTTGTAATCTGCTCGTTCATAATCTCCCACTTTCTCCTATTTTCCCACTGATGTCTTGGTTAAGAATATACATCATTAGAATGCACAAAGCAAGCATAATTGTGAGCTGGGCCTCTTCCGTGCTATAATTTTTCCCAATAAGTGCCCAATGAACTTCGATCCTGCTGCATTGAATAATTTCTTCCAAATATTGACCGCCTGGGCGGGCGCCTTCATCGCGGCCCTGTGGTTGAGCCTCGTGTTTTGGACTTACCGGGATATCAAGGCCCGCGCGCGCGATCCGCTGTCACGCGTGCTGGCCGTGCTGGTGGTGGCTGTCCTCTTTTTACCTGGAATCGTGATCTATTTGATTTTACGACCAAAGCATACAATGGAAGAGGAGTACCAACACACATTGGAGGAGGAGGCTTTGCTGCAGGCTATTGAAGAGAGCCCCCTGTGTCCAGGATGTGGCCGGCGGATTGATGAGCACTGGTCTATTTGCCCTAATTGCCATACCAAACTGCGCAAGAATTGCCACCACTGCGGTAAGCTGATGGAATTACCTTGGAATATTTGCCCGTTTTGTGGGACTCCTGCTCCTGGGATGCGTCGTGAGCACCTGACATTGGATGAAGCACTGCGACCCCTGGGGGTTGAAAGCGAAGTGGAAGAAATCCCAATCTATGAAACCATAGAAGAACAGGAACAATTACCTGAGACTGAAGAGGAATTCGAGCAAGTGTCAGAAGGGGAAATCGTGCAAGAATCTGATCGGGAAATCGTGCAAGAATCTAATGGGGAATTAGAGCAAGTAGATGAAGTTGATCAAAACCAGCCAATAGAAGAATAAAAATGCGGCTCAACAAATTTCTGAGCCGCACTTTCATCCGGGGGAATTCGAATAGTTTATCCCGATTTAGGTGATCTTACATTCAATGCATCCCAACCTGCATAATGGGCTGTTGCTCCTAATTCTTCCTCAATCCGCAGCAATTGATTATATTTTGCTACCCGGTCCGATCGAGCCGGGGCACCAGTTTTAATTTGACCCATATTGAGGGCCACAGCCAGGTCAGCAATTGTCGCATCTTCCGTCTCACCGGAACGATGGGAAGTAACCGCTCGCCAGCCGGCACGCTGGCAAATCTCGACCGCTTCGATTGTCTCGGTGAGCGTCCCGATCTGGTTGAGCTTGACCAGCAGCGCATTGGCTGCCTTCTCCTGGATCGCCCGGCGAACCCGTTCAGGGTTAGTGACCAGGAGGTCATCACCAACGATCTGGATCTGTTCACCCAACTTGGCAGTCATCAATTTCCAACCTTCCCAATCATCCTGCGCCAGACCGTCTTCTATTGAGACAATCGGATACTGGTCGACCCACGATTCCCAGTAAGCGACCATTTGTTCGCTGTTCAGTTTTTTACCTTCTCTCCGCAGATTATAGAGCCCAGATTCTGTCTCGTAGAACTCAGAAGCTGCCGGATCGAGCGCGATGGCCACCTGTTCACCCGCTTTGTAGCCAGCTTTGTCAATCGCCTCCAGGATCACTTCAACCGCTTCGGCATTGGTCTTCAGGGCTGGTGCGTAACCACCTTCGTCTCCAACCAGGGCAGTGTATCCGTGCTCCTTGAGAACTTTCTTTAAGGATTGGTAAATCTCCGATCCCCAGCGTAAGCCTTCTGCGAAAGATTGAGCACCCAGGGGCATGACCATGAATTCCTGTGCATCAGTTGATTGCCAGCTGGTATGGGCGCCGCCGTTGAGGATGTTTAACATCGGCACAGGTAATACATGTGCGTAAACACCACCTATGTATCGATATAACGGTAAGCCCATGTAATTAGCAGCTGCCTTTGCCACTGCCAGGCTGGTGCCGAGGATGGCGTTAGCCCCTAGCTTGGATTTATTCGGCGTGCCATCAAGATCGAGCATATCCATATCGAGCTCTTTCTGTTCTGATGCATCCCTGCCCATTAACAGATCGGCGATTGGACCGTTGGTATTTTCAACTGCTTTTTGGACACCTTTCCCACCAAAACGGCTTTTATCGCCATCGCGCAGTTCCAAAGCTTCGTGTACTCCAGTAGATGCTCCGGAGGGTACCGCAGCTCGCCCCCAGCTGCCGTCGAAGAGCATCACTTCCACTTCAATCGTCGGGTTGCCGCGCGAATCAAGGATCTCTCGGGCGTTAATATCTTCAATTATTGGTTTCATGTTTCACCTCGTTATATTTGATTTTCCCGGTAGCTATCAGAAAATGCGGGATTTTAATTTCAAAAATTCGTAATATCTTTCAGTATGCGCGCTAAAGAGGGCAGCCAAAGGGTCCCCAATTTAGATTCACGGCGAATTTACTGCAGCAGCTTCCACCTCAATCGGTTTTAACACCTCGGCTCGTTCGCCAACTGCTTCTAAGAAAGCCATGAATAGCGGGTGGGGTCGGTTGGGGCGAGATAAAAATTCAGGGTGGAATTGAGTGCCCAACATGAATGGATGGTCTGCTAATTCTGCAATCTCGACCAATCTCCCATCTGGGGAGATACCAGAGAACCGCATACCTTCAGATTGTAGGATTTCTCGATAGGCGTTGTTGAATTCAAAGCGGTGGCGATGCCGTTCATCGATTCTTTTCTCCTGGTAGGCGCGCTTGGCAATTGTGCGCGGCTGCAGTATGCAGGGATACAATCCCAGGCGCATCGTCCCGCCCATATCGGCAATGTCGCGTTGATCCGGCATCAGATCGATGACCGGATGTGGAGTCGCTCTATCGAATTCTGTCGAATTGGCTTCCTCATCACCCAAAACGTGGCGTGTGAACTCGATCACCATCAACTGCATCCCCAAACATAGTCCAAGGTATGGGACCTTATTTTCACGTGCATATCGCGCCGCTAATATTTTTCCCTCGATCCCCCGGCCCCCGAAACCACCTGGCACGATGATCCCATCTGCGGTGTTGATCATATCCCAGCCGCGCCCCTTCTCTAATTCCGCTGAATGCACCCAATCGATATTGACGTCGATGCCTAATGCCAGCGCTGAATGCAGCAGCGCCTCGCGAACACTCATATAGGCATCCCGCAGTTCGACGTATTTACCGACCAATGCAATCCGCACCGCGGGTTTGTCGCGTCGCATTTCCTTAACCAGGTATTGCCACTCTGTCCATTCCGGTTGGCTGCGCGGGATCAATCCCAATCGCTCCAGCAAGAAATCCCCTACTCCGGCTTGATCTAACAATAAAGGCACCTCATATAATATTTGGGTCGTGATCATGGGGACTACCGCGCGCAGTTCGACATCGCAGAAAAGGGAGATCTTTTCACGCAGGCCATCATCTACCGGATGGTCAGAACGGGCGATGATTACATCTGGGGAAATACCGATTGAACGCAGCTCTCGCACTGAGTGTTGGGTGGGCTTAGTTTTAAGTTCACCAGTGGCGCCGATATGGGGCAGCCAGGTGACATGCACATAAACACTGTTCTCTCGTCCTACGTCAGTCCGCATCTGGCGCAGTGCTTCCAGGAAGGGCAGGGATTCGATATCACCGACAGTACCACCGATCTCAACCAGAACGATCTCCGCCTCTGTTGTTTTTGACACCAGCCCAATCCGCCGTTTGATTTCATTGGTGATGTGGGGGATCACCTGGATCGTTCCGCCAAGGTAATCTCCCCGGCGTTCTTTAGCGATCACCTCCGCATATACCTGGCCAGTGGTGACGTTGCATACCCGGTTCAAACTAATGTCGATGAAGCGTTCGTAATGGCCTAAGTCCAGGTCGGTTTCTGCGCCGTCTTCCAGCACGTAAACTTCTCCATGCTGGTACGGGCTCATCGTCCCCGGGTCTACATTGATATATGGGTCTAACTTCTGTACCGAAACCGTGAATCCGCGCTCTTTTAATAAGCGTCCGATCGCCGCCGCGGTGACACCTTTACCCACCGAGCTCACCACACCACCAGTAAGAAATACATATTTCGTTGTCATCCCGCCTCCATTACCACCTTGGATTACCTGAATTGTTCAACCACTAAGGACCATCAAAAAAAAGGAGTGGGGAGGTCGTCAATAGACGATCCTCCCCACTTGGTATCAGGTTGTAGAAAATCCTAATAATTTCACTTTATTACCTTGTTTCAAATTCTCCGCTGAGTTTACCATAATTAATGGGCTGGTGCAAAAGCAGGCATTCGACTCAGGCATTCGACTCA
>JBEQLH010000061.1:0-2924 GCA_040326075.1 Anaerolineales bacterium | reverse complement strand
CAGGCATTCGACTCAGGCATTCGACTCATCCTTGACGTATCATTATAAACCGCATTATACTCACTCAACCCGGGGTGTGGCGCAGATGGCAGCGCGCCGCGTTTGGGACGCGGAGGCCAGCGGTTCAAGTCCGCTCACCCCGACCTGAGGATCTAGGCAATGAAACGTGAAACGTGAAACCGAATTGGCAGACCACGCTTCACGTTTCTATTTTGTTTGCCAGTCCACCGCAATTAAATACTAATCCTCACATTGGAGCATAATCTATGGCGAAACCCAAGTATGATGGCGTAGTTCAGGCTGTCCGCTATGATGATCAAGGGCAGGTATTGTGGGTTCGGGCCTTCCTAAGGAGAGGCCAGGTCTGGTCAGATCAAATTATACTTAAACGCGGCGCATTGATCGAGCAGATCAAATCCGGAAAGCGGATCGTTGCTGGTGAACGGACCCGGTTTTTAGGTGCTACTTTCGAAACAACCGATCCGGTTACAGTGGTCAAGGTAAACAGCCACGAGGTCCTCGTCACTGGTGATACCCAGTCAAAAACAGATTCTTTAACAGGTGTTCCACTAATATAATAACCGCGTGCCAACTCCCTTTTACCACTTGAGCATTGCTCAGGATTTAATCGCGCATCCAGAATTATCCCCTGACATGTGTAGATTCCTGCAGGAACAAGCCGGCCCATTTCTGCTTGGAAACACCGCCCCAGATGTACAGGTAATTTCAGGGCACAGTCGCCAGGCCACTCATTTTTTCACTGTACCCATCCAATCTGGGGCGCAGATTCCCTGGGAACGCCTTCTCGTTGAATATCCGGGCTTGATCCATTCAGCTGATCTGCAGCCCACCAGGGCAGCATTTATCGCCGGATATCTTTGTCACCTTCAGGCCGATTGGCTCTGGGTATTAAACATATTTTTGCCAGTGTTTGGACCAGAGCAGTCCTGGGATACCTTTTCAAAACGGCTGTACTTGCACAATGTGTTAAGGGCATACATCGATCAGGACGTCGTTCAATCTTTGTCACCTGATTTAATGAATACGCTCATTCCAACTCAACCAAGCGGGTGGCTGCCATTTATTCAAGACATTCATTTGAATGAATGGCGGGATTATCTGGTATACCAATTGCAACCGGGAAGGGAGGTGAAGACAGTTGAAGTGTTCGCCTCCCGCCACGGGATCGAAGCGCATGAATTCCACACACTTATCCAATCGGAAGCGCGCATGGAAGAACAAGTTTTTAATCGTTTAGCCCGCCAGCGATTGGTTGCTTATCGCCGGCAATTGCTCGAAAAAAACGTGGAACTACTGCAGGATTATCTGGATCGGGCTCTCATGCCGGGTTCGCGTCGGAGAGATCGGTCTTCGAGCTTCACTCGTAATTTTGATCGGAGTGCACAATGAAAGTTATCGAACGTTCCCCAATTGGTGGTGAAAGCGGTTCGGCTGGCATTACTGATCGCCTCAAGGGTATCTGGCAATTCGGGTTTTCGTGGGATCAAGATATTCAAGCTCAGCAGGTGCTCATCGCCCGCTTGGGGGGGATCTTAGATAACTCATTTACCATGATCAGCAATGTGGCCATACCTGAATCCTCCCTTCCGGTCCCGCTGGTCCTGGTTGGACCAATCGGAGTGTGGACCTTTTATGTCACCGCGCTAAAAGGGATCTTCCGGGTCAAAGGCGAAAGCTGGTACCGGTTGGATGATAAGAGTCAACATTACAAGCCATCTCGCCCCAATCTTATCCGCCGTTCGGCGCTGATGTCCCGCGCCATTAATGACTATCTCAGGGATAAAGGTTTTTTCCTGGATCAGACTCAGCCGGTGTTGTTTTTTGCCCAACCCGGCATCCACATCGATGCACCTGAACCACCTGTTCGCCTGTTGTACAGCGATGGTGTCGACCGCTTCGCTGCCAAATTACTTGAAGAGAAAACAGTCCTCGATTCCGCAGAGATAAAACGGGTCACCGAGATTCTGACCAAATCGAAGCCGGGCAAACCAAAGAAGGGCGAGAAACTGAATTCTCTCAGGCCTCCCCAGGAGCTGATCGGTGTGGGAGAATTCATGCTGAAACCATGGCAGTGGATTGTGATCTTCGTGTTGGCCACCCTCATGCTGATCACCGTCATCATCACCGCATATATCATGCTTAACTTCTGATAAATTTCAATAGGATCGAATCAGCCTCTTGCAAACTCCCTTCCTCTCAATCATCATCCCAGCTTTTAATGAAGAACAGCGCCTACCCCATACTCTGGAGCAGGTGCTGGCTTATTTACAAGATCAAGCATACGTGTCTGAGATCCTGGTTATCGAGAATGCCAGCCAGGATAATACTTACCAGGTAGCGAAACAGTTCGCCCAGGACCATAACTCGGCCGATTTACCCATTCAAGTTATTCGAGAGCCGCAGCGTGGAAAAGGTCATGCCGTAAAGCGGGGCATTTATGCCGCCCGCGGTGAATATCGTTTTATGTGTGATGCAGACCTTTCCATGCCAGTGACCGAGATCAACCGCTTCTTCCCCCCCGAATTGGAAGATTTTGACATTTCAATTGCCTCCCGGGAGGCGCCTGGCGCGGTTCGCTATAACGAACCAGCATACCGTCACTTTGTCGGTCGTATTTTTAATACCCTGATCCGAGTGCTTGCGCTCCCACAATTAAACGATACGCAATGCGGCTTCAAATGCTTCAAAGCCGCCATCGCAGAAGACCTCTTCCGTGACCTCAATATCACTGGCTGGTCTTTCGATGTTGAAATCCTTTATCTCGCTCAGCGCCGCGGGCATCGCATTGTGGAAATACCCATCCCCTGGTATTACAATCCGGACAGTCACATCAGCGTCGTAAAAGACTCATTCCAAATGGCCTTCGATATCTTCAGAATCCGCTTGAAGGGTTAGAATTGGGG
>JBEQLH010000277.1:0-4405 GCA_040326075.1 Anaerolineales bacterium | reverse complement strand
AATTTGCAGTCCTGGGGATTGTTGCCGTAGGTCAAACTCTGGTTTTATTGGTGCGATCGATCGATCTCTCAGTCAGCGCGGTATTAGCGCTTGGTGCGGTGATAGTAGTTCAGACTGAAGCAGGAAGCTCGCTGACTGTATCTTTGATACAAGCTTTCACAATTGCAGCGGCCATTGGTCTGGTAAACGGACTGCTGGTCACCAAGCGTGGCGTACCACCATTTGTGGCCACTTTCGGTATGCTTGTTTTTATCCAGGGCGCCCGATTAGCATATTCCAAAGGTCAGGCGAGCGGTACAGTGCCAGATTTTTTGCGCACGATCAGCATCGAACCAGTCGGTTTTATTCCTGCGGCTTTGATTGTCTGGTTGATCGTTAATTTGATCTTTATCTTTCTGTTACGAAAAACGCGTTTTGGTCGCTGGATTTATTCCGTGGGAGGCAACCCATATGCATCCAGATATGCTGGTATTCGAGTAGATTGGATCATAATTGCTGCCCACACTATTTGCTCGGCTCTTGCGATGTTAGGGGGGCTAATCCTTAGTGGCTATATCGGGTATGTGGATTTGCGCCTCGGTTCGAACTACAACATGAATTCAATCGCCGCCGCGATCGTAGGTGGTACAGCCTTCACGGGAGGCCGCGGCAATCTTTTCGGGACAGCAGCCGGTGTGGCTTTGCTGGTGCTATTACTCAACCTAGTCGTTGTGCTGGGTTTGTCAATCAACTGGCAGCTTGCCATGCAAGGATTAGTCCTGGTGTTGGCGACCGCGCTCCAGGGATTCCGGCAGTTCCTTCTGAGCCGCTAACATTACTGATATAAGGAGAGCTCTGTGAGCCCAGAAATATTCTTTCAGATTATCGTCAACGGCTTGTTCACCGGGGGCATATACTCGCTGGTAGCCGTTGGTCTGACTTTAATCTATGGCGTTATGGTTATTGTCAATTTTGCACATGGTGAATTTTTAATGCTGGGTATATATGTCGCATTTTGGGCATGGACTTTGATGGATCTTGACCCATATGTAGCAATACCAATTGCATTTGCTTTGATATTTGGTCTGGGAGCGCTTATCCAGCGAGGGTTGGTACAGCGGGTACTTGACGCTCACCCCTTAAATCAAATAATTCTTTTAGTTGGTGTCTCGACACTGCTTATTGGTCTGGTGCAGTTTTTCTTCAGCGCCGAACCGAAGGCCATTCATGTTTCGTACGAGACAGCAGTGATATCAGCATTTGGTTTGCGCTTCGCCATTGCCCGGCTTGTGGCTTTCTTCGCTTCGATGGCAATCTCACTCCTGCTGTTCATATTCCTTCGATACACACGCACCGGTAAGGCTATTCGGGCAGTCTCCCAATCACGAGACGCTGCCAGGCTGATGGGCATCAATGTCAATTTTATCTACTATCTAACTTTCGGCATCGGCGCGGCGATTACCGCTGTGGCCGGGGTTCTGCTCGCCCCTAACCATAGAATGATCCCAACCATGGGTCAGGGATATTCAGTGATTGCTTTTGTGGTTGTGGTTTTAGGAACCATGGGCAACTTCATCGGCGCTTTCATTGGAGGCTTGATCATTGGGGTCGTAGAAGCATTTGCCGGGTTTTACCTCGGTGGGGATGTCAAAATCATTGCCAGCATGATGATTTTCATATTAATTTTACTGTTCAGGCCGGCTGGGCTGTTTGGCAGGAAAAGCACATGACTACAGAAATCCCAACCACATCTTCTCGCGGTCCTATTCGCAATTGGTTCCGAGGGGTTCTTCTTGATTGGGATCGCACCCAAATGTTGATCTGCTTCACACTAGTTGGCCTGCTTGCCCTGGCCCCATTGTTTATCAGTTCAACATATTACCTGGGGATAATTATCCTGGCGACGATCTACGCGTTTATTGGGATTTCTTGGAATATTGTGGCTGGTTTCACCGGACAGCTATTAATCGCGCAAATAATTTTCTTAGCGATTGGTGCCTATACAACAATCGTGCTGTTCAATTATTACCTCATCTCACCCTGGGTCGGTATCTTGATCGCGGGTCTCGTAGCAGGTTTATGCGGGATCATTGTCGCATTCATTACCTTACGCTATGGCTTAAAAGTCGATTATTTTGCGCTTTTCACGATTGCTTTGATGGTTGCGCTGAGAACCTTATTCCTCAAATGGGATTACGTAGGCGGCGCGGTCGGAATGTGGTTCAGCCTCACTGATCCATCGTTAGACAAGATGATCTTTGCCACAAAAGCTCCATACTTGTATATTGCTTTAGGGTTAGTGGTGATTGGCCTCCTGATACAATACGCGATCTATCGTTCAAAAATGGGGAAATACTTCCTAGCAATTCGTGAGGACGATGATGCTGCCTCTGCTCTGGGGGTGAATACAGCACGCTATAAAATGCTGGCAGTTGTCATAGGGGCTGCTATGGCTGGGATTGGTGGGGGATTCTACGTCATGTATGTCACCTTTATTGAACCACCTCAGGTCTTCAATCTGGGATTAAATATCGAGTTAGTAATGGCAGGTCCCATAATTGGCGGATTAGGAAGTTTAGCCGGTCCGCTTGTTGGCGCTCTGCTCAACAAACCGTTTGTTGAAATTATGCGCGGTGCTCTTGCTGAAGGGCGCAGCGGAAACAGTTTAATTGTTTACGGATCTTTTTTGATTTTGACAATTATGTTCATGCCGCGTGGCGTGACCGGTGTGCTACATGTCATCTACTTGAAAATTATCCGTCGATTTACTAATAATCCTGAAGGAGACAATTGAAGTGGCACTACTAGAAGCTAACGAGATTACGAAACGATTTGGTGGACTAGTTGCCGTCGGTAATCTGAGCCTGAGTGTGGATAAGGGGCAAATATTAGGATTAATTGGTCCTAACGGAGCCGGAAAAACAACTGCATTTAATATGATCTCGGGCTTTTACAAAGCCGACGAGGGAGAAATCATCTTTGATGGGGAGGATATTACCGGCCTCCGCCCTGATCAAATATGCAAATTAGGGTTAACTCGCACATTCCAGGTGGTAAAGCCCTTTCCTCATTTGAGTGTACTCGACAATGTCATGGTTGGGGCTTACAACCGCACCAATGATAGCAATGAATCAAAGCAGAAAGCCAAAGAGATAATCGATTTTCTGGGGATGCAGAAAATGGAAGGAATGACTGCTGGGAGTCTATCTGTAGCACACCGCAAAAGATTGGAGGTCGCAAAAGCACTTGCAACGGACCCAAAAATTATCTTATTGGATGAAGCTATGGCCGGGCTGAGACCAACTGAAACGGACGAGATGATTGAGCTGGTGCGTCAAATCAGCTGCCAGGGCATCGCCTTGCTGTTGGTGGAACATGTGATGAGAGTGATAATGTCGCTTGCGGAGCGAATTGTGGTCATCCATCATGGAGAGAAAATCGCTGAAGGAACACCCCAACAAATCTGTCAAGATAAAGCAGTAATTGATGCCTATTTGGGAGAGGTGGAAATCGATGTTACAGGTTGACAGTATTGACGTTGCTTATGGAGATGTCGAGGTACTCCATGAAGTATCCCTGGATATTAAGGTAGGGGAACTAGTGGCCGTAATCGGAGCCAATGGCGCTGGGAAAACAACGCTGCTGAAGACAATTTCAGGACTACTAAGACCATTTAATGGCTCCATTTCATTCGATGGCTCTGTCATCAGCAATCTAAACCCAGATCGGATCGTTTCGAATGGAATTGTCCACGTACCTGAAGGGCGCTTGTTGTTTCCCGAGATGAGCATTCGTGAAAATCTGGAAATGGGTGCCTATCTCGAAAAAGATAAAGAAAAAATCAGTGAAAGGTTCGTTTCAGTCTACGAGATGTTTCCAGTGTTAGAAGAAAGGTCTTCTCAAATGGCTGGCACTTTATCTGGTGGGGAACAGCAAATGCTGGCTGTGGGACGGGGGTTAATGGCAGGTCCCAAATTATTCATGTTCGATGAACCTTCGCTGGGATTGGCGCCAAAACTTGTGCAATCGATTTTTGAGATGGTTCTCCACATCAATAAAACAATGAATGTAACGGTTTTATTGGTTGAACAAAATGTGCGCCGCTCATGCGAGATTTCAGATCGGGCGTTTGTGCTGGAGAATGGCAAGATGGTGCTGCACGGCACCGGCCAAGAGATGCTGAATAACGTTCATGTGAGAGAGGCATATTTAGGTTTGTAGATCACCTAATTGAAATGATGATCATTGATTCACACACCCATGTTGATTTAGTTGAATCCTGGGGATGGATGGACCCTCCTGAGGCGATATTGGATTTAATGGATGAGGCAGGTGTAAATCAGGCCATCATCATGACATATCGAGATGCGACAGGCCCCAATGATCCCGCCACTGAATATATCCGCAGTGCGGTTAACCAATACCC
>JBEQLH010000276.1:1850-4481 GCA_040326075.1 Anaerolineales bacterium | reverse complement strand
CAAGAACTAAAACAATCAACGCTACATCTATACGGGTGGGAATGGGTTTGAAAAGTCAGAAACAGATCGGTCTAATTTCCCTTTCTTCATGGCAATAGTGCTTGAGGTTAATAATTATTAGTATATAATCAAAGGCATCTCAGCCATAAGCTGAGATCAAAATTTCCAAAATTTTTTCGAATATATTGCTATTGGAGATTATTTAAGGATAGCGAAGACCAGCCTTCGATAACTTGCATATCAGCAATTCCAGGCGGTCGCAATTAATCCTTTATACATACTTAGATTAGCAATAAGAGGAGGTTTCTGAAAAAGAATTTCTGTTTGATTGAGAAAAACAATCTGAATCTGTACAAGTGTGTATGTTTCATATTTGATTTTTAAACCTATGTAAGGAGACCAACATGACTGAAAGAAAACATGGTTTAGTAAGGCATCATGAAGCCAACTGGTTTCTTGGCTTAGGACACGATTATTTTAGTAGAAGGCTAAATACATAACAGGTTTGCTAGAAATCAAAATTAATAGGAGTTTCACATGTCAGAAGATAACAAATCACAAGACCAAAGCGCCCAATCCGATGAGTTCGAGGCACTTTACGCCCAATCGGCCACAGGCATGGCCTACGAAAACGGCCAACTGACCCTGAATGGGATCGCCCCGACCACCCTGTACTTCTCTGACCGGCCACAGCGGATCACCGGACACATCCCAACGGAGGAGTTCTTCGACTCCTGGGGAGAGGGAGATGACAGCTTTGCCAGCGACCCACCCAATGCGGTGCTGTCCATCTTTACAGAAGACGAGATCCACGATGTGGTCGTCGTGTTGAGTGACCCCGCCCTGGATGGGGATCAGATGAGCTACAGCGTCGACATCCTGGATGGTGAGATGCCGGCAGGCGGCGGCGCAAGTTCGCTCTTTATCGACATGATCGGCCGTCCCCTTAGCCCTGTCTCTATCGCCGGAGTACACCGCCGCGGACGCCGTCGCGGGCGCCGTCGAGGACGCAGGCGTTGATGTACCCGATTCGATGCAGGGCAAACCGCTGCCCGTCAGCAATGAACAGGGCGACAGCCTGGGGCGTGAGTACACCTTCTCCCAGTACGAGAGCCACACACCGGATGCGTCGATCATAATGAACAGCATGTTCGCCAACGGGATCAAGTGCGTACTCTACGAGCGCACTAAGACTTACGAAGGCACCGAAGGCGAGCTCTACGACCTCAACGAGGATCCGGGTGAGTTGGTTAATCTGTGGGATGACCCGAAATACGCGGGGGTCAAGGCTGACATGATCGAGACCATCCGGGAGGATCTGCTGTCCCTGCCCAATTTCAAAAACGCTGCCATACCCGGTGCGTTGATCTAGAATTTCATCCTGGCTGACGAGCCTCAGGGTTACGTGTTACGAAAATACAATTAAGCAAGCTCTGATCCAGGAAAAGTCTTCGTCTCGGCGTCCGATCGAGCGGGGATTATTGGTAACCCCACCACTATGTATGGCGGGACAGTGATCACCCGCTATGTCAATCTGTGGGTGCACATGTTTATCACACCCACCAATATTTGTTATGTCAGCACCCCCACGCAGATCAGTTAGCAGCTTGCCTGACAGGTTTGGATGCGAACTCCTGAAAAAGACACGATTGGATGATTAGTTGATCTTGAGAAAGTGACCATTTAAGTCTATAATAAATCAATTCCGGTAAACGAAAGGAGAATACAAATATACGAGGATTTAATTTATCAATTCTGATCAACCCAATCGACTACATATGATGATCAAATAGTTGTTTTGGTAAAAATATACTCAAGGAGAAAAAACATGACTGAAAGAAAGCACGGTTTAGTACAGCACCACGAATCCCATTTTGTGGAACAGTCACCGGTTGAGCCGCGCGCCGACCATTCCGGGTACTTCCCCAACACAGAGTACCTGGGGAAAGATGAGATGCGGGTGATTATTCTGGGCAGCGGTATGCCCAACGCCCGCAAGAGCCAGGCTTCAGCCTCGGTCATGGTGGAGCTGGGCAACGGCGACAAGTTCATCTTCGACTGCGGGTCGGAGTCGGTCCAAAACTTGGGGGCGCTGGAGATACCCTACGACTGGATGGACAAGGTTTTCATCACCCACCTGCACCAGGACCACTTCGCCGACCTGCTGGCATTATGGATCGGTGGTTGGACCGGCGGCCGGCACGGGCCACTCCGCATCTGGGGTCCCAGTGGCGATAAGCCGGAATTGGGCACCAAGGCGGCCATCGAAGGCTTCAAGGCCTCCATGCTGTGGGACCTCACCAGCCGCTTTGGTGAGATACCTGCTGGCGGCGGCGAGCTCCAGGTGCACGAGTTTGATTATATGGGCGTGAACCAGGTGGTGTACCAGGAGAACGATGTCACCATCCGCTCCTGGCCAGCTGTGCATGCCATCGACGGCTCCGTCAGCTACAGCCTGGAGTGGAACGGATTAAAATTCGTTTTCGGCGGCGACACCTTCCCTAACAAATGGTACCTGGAGTACGCCAAGGGTGCCGACCTCGCCATCCATGAATGTTTCCCCACCATGGACCAGCTGGTTGAGCAGTACAAATTTGACCCCAACACGGCGATCAACGTCGCTATCCACGT
>JBEQLH010000276.1:0-1750 GCA_040326075.1 Anaerolineales bacterium | reverse complement strand
GATCACAGCCAGCTGACGCCGCGTTCCAAGTTTATCAATGACGGCATGCTGTCCGACCTGGTCAATAAGGCGGTTGGTCCCGAGCTGGCAGATTTCAAGAAACGTCATGGACTGGATTAGTTTCTTAAGAGACAGGAGATAAAACTTATGTGTTTTTCGCAATATGCACAATACGCCCCGAGACCGGTTTATCAATATGAACCACCTGAACGCCCGGCAGACGCTGCGCCAACCAAGGCCGAGCTGGATGAAAATCTCTACGGACCGGTACCCCTGCCGCCCGAATGGCAGCAGCCGAGTGCGACCAATCAGGGCAATGGTCACAGCCATGAAACCCACGTTCATCAACAGGTTGCAGAAAACCCGCCAGCTGCCGCGGCGGCAGTTCATGTAGCCAACGTCCAGGGTAATGGCTCCGCTGAGATAACCTCTGTCAAGACCCAGACCGTCGAAGCAGTTGTTGTGGAGCTGTCCAACGGCACCAAGCTGCTCATCTGCCCATTATAAGAACATCAAATTGATAACAGCCAGGCTTCTCAAGCAAATGTCTTTTTAAGCCTGAAGAAGCCTGGCTCATTCTAAAATTTATAAGGAGAATGCAATGGGTTTAATTCCTTATCTTTTATCTTTTCTAACTCCAGGAAGTTTTCTGTATGTTGACCTGTTCGCTGCGTTTACTAATGCGCTGAATGGTGCCCTGCTTGCCCAACGGCCCGATCACTATAAAAGAGGCATGTTCACAATAGTCGGTATCCTGGTTATGGCAATCTTTGGCGGCATTGGTGGTGGTACCACTCGTGATGTCTTGCTGAACGAAGTGCCTGGTTCCTGGACCAATCCCTGGTACCTGATATTGATCATCCTGGCCTGGATCATCGGATTGCTAATTGCCTTCAGAAAAGGTCAGCAATTTCGGGAAACGACTTTCCAAATCTTTACTGCCTTCTCGCTGCCCTGGTATGCAGTCGTGGGTGTGGAGAAGGGCCTCCAGGCTGGCTGGCCATTATTGGGCGCCATAGCGCTTGGAGTAGTTGGTCCAACCGCTGGCCGCTTTTTAATTGACATCTCCAGCGGACTGCCTGCCAAACAATTAGTGCAGGGGGAATGGTTTATCGGTACTGCCATCCTGACCTCGATCAGCTTCTTCTTGCTCAGGGCTGGCGCTATGGGCGGCTTCGGGCTGTCACTGGGATTCATCCCCGCCACCTTTATTGCTTTTGGGATCGGCTTTGCATTCCGCATGGCAGCCATCTGGTTCGATTGGGAAGAGCCCATGCCTCGGGTGCCAGCAGCCTGGTTGAAAGCTTTACCCAAGCGTGAAACCCTTAAAGAAAAAATGCAGCCTGGCTGGGAACCCAAAGAGGAATAAATCTGACCTGTTTGAGTTGACATAGTTTTGTTGAGGCGAAGCATCCGCTTCTCAAGGATTTGTATTTTTGGATGCTTCGCCCCAACCTTCACATCAGACCTAATCAAGCTTCGGAGAGGACACCGTAAATGCCTGGGTGTCCACGTATTTTGGCACTATAATGAAAATGTATTGTGCGGATACCTTTCCGCGCTTCACTCCTTAGGAGCATCTACCAAGTCTTGGGATAACCCCTATTAAACAAGGATTTCGGTTTGTGGGCTCTCAATACCTGGTCCTGCCTCTTTTATATCTTCACGAACGAGACCTTTCGGGTTTCCAAAACACTGAAGGTCTTGCAGTCCCCGACAGTTCGTTCCCACCGAACTGTCAAAGGTAGAC
>JBEQLH010000275.1:0-4530 GCA_040326075.1 Anaerolineales bacterium | reverse complement strand
GAAGATGTCAACTTTTCAATGATTTTCTCGCAATACTGAAGCGCAGTTTCATTTTCCCCTTTTGCCAGCATTACTTCGACCGAAACTACTAAAACATAACCATTGACTAACGAGTTGGCGAGAGCATCTTCAAAGTCACTGCCAACATACAATTCATATGCTTTATCAATATCACCTTGGGCTAACAGCAATGAAACTTGATTTAATGTGATCATTGATGAATATAAGTTCAACAACCCAGGATTATCTTCGGAAAATTCGGTCACTTGCTCAAGGTAATGCTCTGCCTGATCCAATACGTTTAATTCTTTATAAAGATGTGCGAGGCGCGCTTTCCCCCATAATTCACCGAAGATAAACCCGGCTTTATTCCCCATGGAGTAGGTGATTTCATAATCGCGAATGGCATGGTCTATCAAGCCGCGATCCTCAAATACTGATCCAACATAGAAACGGCTGTAACCGATCCCCCAGGGATTGTTGATCGACTCACTGATCTCCTTTGCCTCATCTGAAGCTGCGATAGCCTGATCGTACATTCCTAAATAGGCGTATGGGAAACTGGCAGAGGCCAGGCTATCAGCTAACATTGGTTGATTATCCAGTTCGCGCCACAGTTCGATAGCCTGGTTCAAAACGATCACAGATTTATCAATCTCAAACAAACCGAAATAAGCATATGGCAGATCATTATAAATATAAGCAAGGATCTCTTTGCTGCCAATTTCTTCTGCTAATTTCAGTCCCCGCTCACCAGAATCCTTAGCTTCCTGGTACCTGCCGACAAAACGAAACATATTCAATAAGATCCACGAAATTTGCGCCTGTGCTTCCTTATCGTTCAATTCCACTGCCAGCTCAAGCGCTTGATTTGCGTATGTTTCACCCATTTCTGGGTTTGCAATATCACTGGCCATTGTGTAAATGTTCCCCAGAGATACCAGGGCTTTAAGTTCCAGACGATGTGATTCAAGTTCTCGAGCCAAGGAAAGTTCTTCTGAATAAATCTCCATTGCTTCTTGAAAACGCGACTCAAGTTCTAATGCCCTTCCGATGCGATTGTAAAGATATTGGATTTGTTCGAGATGATCGACTGGATTAGTGCGTGCTTCAGTCAAAGCGGCGTGAAAATGGGAAATGGCGAGGGAATTAGCATACAGCTTGAATGCATTATCTCCTGCGATTGTATAGAACTTCAGCGACAGCTCGTGGTTATCAGCCTGAGAATAATGGAATCCCAGTTGAGCTGCCAGGTCATAAATTTGTTCTGGGTAGAGGCGCTGCAACGTTTTCCCAACCCGCTGGTGAATTAATCGCCGACGTTTGTTGAGAATGGATCCGTATGCCATTTCTTGAATCAGCGGGGTGCGGAAACCATACTCAACTTCAGGTTGGCGAGATACTTCATAGAGCATTTCCAAGCGGAGCAATTTGTTGAGATGATCCCCAACCTCTACGGGATCGATGTGATCCTCTTCCGCCAAAACCAACAAAACTTGATCGCTGAATGTGCGTCCAATAACCGAAGCCAGCTGCAGCGTCTGGCGAAGGTCGTCATCCAAGCTGTCAATGCGCGCCATGAGCAAAGTGTGCAGGTTTTCCGGGATCTGAACTTTTGCTGCGTCTGTGGAAGCACGCCAATACACCTGTGTCTCACCATCATATTCAATTTGCTCAGAGAAAAGAATTCCATCCTCAACCAGTGTGCGTACAATCTCTTCGATAAAAAATGGATTACCTGCGGCCCGGTCAATGACCCGTTCTCGCAATGCGTCAGGAATATCCGCAATTGACAGCAAGTGATTTAAGAGAGCATTGCCCTCTTCTTCCGATAATGGTTTGATCAAAATTTCGCTATAGCGGTGGTGAAAACTTTCTTCTGCTTGAGTTTTTAAAGTCCAACTGGGCAGCTGTCGATCAGGGCGAAAAGAGAAAATCATGACCAACGGCAGCTGCTCTACTAACGGGAAGAGATGAATGAGCAGCTCAATTGATGCAGAATCGGCCCAATGCACATCTTCAAAAACAAATACTGTTGGCTGGTTGGTAAACAAACCTGAGAATAGTTGTTCCGCGGCAGTATACAGCTCTCTCTTGAAAGTTTCCCCTTCCAACGGTTCAACACCATGATCCAGATCCAGGCCAAGGATTATCTGAAAAACGTGTTTTGCAGTTGGTGTTTCGCCGAAGTGATCCTCTGCCAAGAACAAATTTAATTTTTCTTGGTTAGCGTGATTTGATTCCTCTGGTCCGATATCGATCAGGCGCCGGAACAAACGCCGGAGCAAGCCATATGCCTGGTTAGTTTCGTAGGAAAGACTATTGATTTGATAGAAATTTGCCCCATCAATATTTTCATGCCAATGTTTCAAACCTTCAGCAATTAAACGGGTTTTTCCAAGACCAGCATCACCTATCACCGAAACAATTCGCCCGACACCACTATCTACTTGCATGAGAACATCTTGCAAGTGAGCTAAATCCTGATCGTGCCCAATCAACGGTGCTTCCATACCTGCAATTCCACGCAACCGCCCTGAGGATTGCTTTCTGCCCAGAACACGGTAGGTCAACATGGGTTCAGATTTACCTTTAACTTCAAGGCTGCCAAGCTCGATAAATTCAAAAAAAGGTGTGATTAAGCGATAGGTATCTTCAGTAATCTGAATTGTGCCAGGTTCTGCCGACTGCTCCATTCGGGAGGCAACATTAATCGCGTCTCCCATGGCAGTGTATTCCATGCGCAGATCGGAACCCACTGCGCCAACAACCACCATGCCTGTATTAATGCCGACCCGTACATTAATATCCATGTCAAAGCGCTCTTGGATCTCACCTTGCATAGATTGGATCCCTGAAACAATATCAAGTCCAGCTAACACTGCCCGTTGGGGATCATCTTCATGTGCAATTGGCGCGCCAAAGAAAGCCAGGATAGCATCTCCCATCAGGCGAGCAACAGTGCCCTCGTATTCGTAAACGGGCTTGATCATATATTCAAAGGCTGTATTGATAATCTCAGTCCAATCTTCGGGATCAAGTCTCTCCGCTGCGGCGGTAGAACCCTTGATATCACAGAACAAGATGGTTACCACACGGCGTTCAGCAACCATCCCGTCTCCATTGCGGATTGAATTGAGCTTTTTGACCAGCTCGCGAGGGATATATTTACTCAGCGTTGATTCAGGTTCTGCGTGTTGTGTGGGCAGCTGGGGCTCAGCTTCGGAGGAGGCAGCAGCCGCAGGTTGTTTGATCGGTGGGAGTTGAAGAATTGGCTTAACCTGCTCGGCAACCTGTAAACCACAATGATCGCAGAAATTTGCCAAGACTGGCAGCCGGGTATCACAACGTTCACAAATAACAGAGATGGCTTGCCCGCAATTCAAGCAGTAGTTGGCTGTCTCCCGGTTAACGTGCTGGCAATAAGGGCAGATCAAGATTGACCTCCAAAATTTTATGGAAATTATCAATAAACTGGATGAACATTATTCGATCCTAAAGAAAATCCATATTCCCGCGCAAAGCAGACAGACCCAGCTGAGGAAAAGCAGCGGATACAGCATAAATCCAAAGACTAATAACAAGCCATGCAATCCTACCAGTAATCCAGCCCATTTTGGGAGGATCTCACTCCGCCAAATCGCCAATCCCAACAATCCGGTTCCAATAAGGTAGATCGTACCGCCTAAAAGATTGATCATCGCAGGCTGACCGGTGGCTACCTGGATGATTATCTCGGGTAAATTATTGTCACCCTGCAGATAGCGTTGTGCAATCTGTGGGCTGACAAATGAAAAAATACCAAGTGTTGCTAATGCCAATGACGTGCCAACAATACTGCTCATAAAGCCCCAAAAAGCGATCCTTTCGACCTGTTCAATCCTTGCAAGATACGCGTACAAAGCCCAAAAACCGAAATAAGGCAAAATGTATGCAAAGATAGTTAGAATTTGAGCCAGAAAATAATTGCTGCCAGTAACTGCCTGAGCCCAGGCATCCACGTCCAAATTGGGCAGAGGCACAGAGCCGCGCAGCGTCAGTCCAATAATTCCAAGGACACTGCCAATAGTCAGGGTCAAAATACTCCAACGGATTCGAGCAGAATCTATCATTTTCATAATCCTTCCTTTCTGAACATTAACCAGGCAACCATTGGTCAATTCGAATTAAAACTGAGTTGGAAACCATAGTCAAGGCGAGAACAACAGCCGAAACTTTATTGAATACTGGGAATGGGGCTGCAAATAAATCTAATGCGACCATCCAATAAAATCAATGATATCTTCCACGACTATTAGCTGTAGAGGTGACTTTCCAGGATCATTGAAGAATGTTTGCATTTGCGAATCTCGATTCGGCTGGCTGAAATCAAGGTGTTCATCTACCCAATCCCCTGTCGCTCTTTTAACGCCTGGATTTTAAAGATCGGCACGGTGACAAACTGATGCAATTGGTTTAGCTGTTGAAGAATGGTTTTGAGCACAGCTGGGCGGGTGTATTTATCTGCAAATGCGGGGGAATTGATGTGGG
>JBEQLH010000060.1:12122-13383 GCA_040326075.1 Anaerolineales bacterium | reverse complement strand
ATTCCCACCGGAACGGTGAAAAGCCGCCTGTTTCGAGCCAAGGCTCGCCTGCGAGAATGGCTAGAAGATAGAGAATAAACCATGAGCGACCATTTCATTGATCAATTACCATTTTTCCTTAATGGAACTCTTTCTCCCGAAATCCAGGAGCAGATCAATTTCCATTTGTTAACCTGCCATACTTGCCAGGACGAACGGGCGAACTGGGAGCAAATTGCCTCTCTTATTCATGATGATTTTCAGCAAAACCGAGGGACATTACCATCGCTATCACCGGTGGTGAAAGTAAATTTACATGCTCCAAAGACTTTGATCCAGGCTATTCAGTCTACTCTAGGGTTGATTTGGGCGCAAAATGCAGTCATTTTCCGCGGAGGTGTGCTGCCCAGCATAACTTTGGCGATTGCCTTTGGAGTGATTACCTCAGCAGTTTTCTCAATCAATGCCAGTGCGCTGTTCATGCTGCCCCTTTTGATCCTGGTGCCGTGTATTGCTGTGGTCACCATCGCTTTAATCCATAACGAAGAAACTGATCCGGCTTACGAACTACTGTTGGCAACCCCAACTCCCACAGCCGCGTTGATCTTCGCCCGTTTTTCCCTGATCCTCGGCTTGATCGCGGGTCTAACCGCGTTCGGAAGCCTGCTGCTCGCCTTTACCGGTGTTAGCCAGTTAGCCCAGATTGTGTTTGTCTGGATCGGACCAATGCTAATTCTTTCGGGATTAACAACTGTTTTGGTGCTTTTAGTTGGATCGCTTCCTGCGACAGGAATTTCTTTGACCTTGTGGATAGGCGTGGTCATCATACTGTTCGCAGAGATCCAAGGCATGCCCATATTAAATTTCTCAGTTGCTGCAATGTTAAACCCTGATGGATGGCTGGTTTTCTTCCAACTTACTCTCGCTATCGTTCTCTGGCTGGTCGGATGGAAGTTATTTATTCGTGATGGACAATCTACCTTGCCATTGGAAGATCGCCATTGAAAATGATCCTCGCTCGTCTTCCCTACCGTAGATCTGAGATCTTGATTGCTGTGCTCTTGATGTCCAGCTTGATTGGTTTGCTCTGGCTTACTCGTAGGGGGGATTCTGGGACGCGTATATCAATAGCTGCTATCGAGATATTTCTGCCCTTGTTGATGGGGATCATCGCCGCTGGCCTGCTGGCTGACGACCCAGCTCTGGAACTCCTGCTCACTGCGCCGCGCCCTACCCAATATATTTTGGTTGATAGGATTTTCGTCGTGCTTGGACTTGGAGC
>JBEQLH010000060.1:8376-12022 GCA_040326075.1 Anaerolineales bacterium | reverse complement strand
GCTCTCCTGGTAGGAGCTAGCCTGCTCCTGGCAGGACATGGAGAGCGGTTTTTCCGCGGTACACCAGTCGAGTGATATGGAGGTTGAGATGACCAAATTTTGGTCCATCACCATGACTGAAGCCAGACAACTCTGGCGCAGACGTTCATTCTGGATCGTGCAGGGGATTCTGATTCTACCCGCAGCCATTTTTGCGACATTCATTTTTGTTTATAACAGCAGTACCTACGATGCAACAGGGATTGGTTTAGGTATACCGGGGCAGACCACCTTGTTTATCTATTTTCTACTCATTCCGATCTTGGTCAGTCCGGCGATCACCCGTGACCTAGGCAAGCCGGGCGAATTGCTGTGGAGTTCGCCTCTTGAGCCTCTCACCCACCTGGCGGGTACTTTTTGCGGGTTATGGCTGGGTTTGCTCCCGGGGGTCTTCCTTCAGATCGGGGCGTGGTGGTTGGCAGGTCTGTTCGTACCAAGTATTCTCTCTGATCTGTCCTGGTTTTACAGTCTACCCACTTATTTGGTCACCATAACAGTTGCCCTGTCATTATCAATCCTGTTTGCAACACTGTTACGCCGCACTCTGATCGTGCTGATAACTTGGGTCGTCTTATGGGTAATTCTCTATTTCATGGTAGCTGGGATTGATATGTTTGTACCCGCCCAAGCCAGCTCGCTTTTCAATATTTATTTCTATAATCTGCAAATCTCACCCTCCTTGGGATTAGGGCCATTTCGGGATTTATTTTTCAGCATGATCTTGTGGTTCGCCGGGATCTCACTATCTATCCTTTGTCTGGCTCTCTATCTATCCCTTCTTACAGATCACCGGAAATCGATTGGAAAATCCCGGGCTGTCGTCGTGGTCAGTGCAACAGCTATTCTGCTCCTCTCGGCTGGGTTCCTGATCAACCGGAAAGCTGTCAGTGCGCATGCCATGCCCCCCTCACCATTTGATATCCAACAAGAGCTGTGGCAAGTCGATACTAACCTGATGAGAGTTAATGTGGATGCTGACACCGGCAATGTGGAGGGTAGATCCCTGATGGTACTAAAACCCCTTCAGCAGATAGAGACCAATCAAGTTGTCTTAAAGCTTAATCCCGGGTTAGAGCTGCAAGCAACACAAGACGGGACAGGAAGTGCATTAAATGTAAAGCGGGAAGGGGATGGAGTAGTCATCGAACTTCTCGAACCTCCAGGTGAGTCTCTCACACTCCAGTTTTCCTGGCAGGGGAAGCTTTACCTGCCTGTTCAAGCATTTGGATTCCGCTGGAAATATCCCGACGCCCCAGGTGTTTACCGGAATGAAATTCCCCGGCCACCTGGCGCATTGCTCTTCAACAGAATCGGTTATCTGCTCCGAGATGGAGATTGGTATCCATGGCCCTGGATAGCTGGACCCCGTCAAGCACAGGTCAACCAGGTCACAATTTATTCCGATGCTGAAAATGCCCTCAGTTCTGTACCAATGGAATCTGGTGAAGCGTCCTGGGAAGGCGAAATGCCTGCGGTCTTTCTCGTCTTCCATCCCCCTGGGAACGAGGCGCTTGGAGAAGGGAAGATTTTTTTTGGAAGCTTATCCGGAAGCCAACAAGTCGAGAAAAGCCGTCTTTTCGCAGCTGCTATGAGCGATTTATCACCCATCCTAGGAATAAAACCCGCTAAAAACGTGGTCGCCCTCCCTTATTTGGGGAATATCATCTGGACGGAGGATCTGCTTCTTGTGCCTGACGGGAGTGGATTTTACACCCCAAAGGCGTTCGAATCGGCACTGGATAGCGTAATTTCTCCACAAAATCACCCGCTCAACACCAGAGTATTTTATTATGCCTTGGTGCGAACCTGGTTGTTCAACCTGATCCCACCAGAACCAGAACCTTATGGTCACCCGACTATCGAATATGAGGGAAAGGAAATTAAAGATCAATCCCTTGATTTCCCTCAGCATGTGTGGCAAGAAGAGCGGGGTCGTTGGTTTCAACCTCCGGAGGTTTTGGATCTCAAATATGTCTGGAACCCTCGCAGGTCCACATATATTAAACCGAGTGGTGAATTCGCCAGCCTGGCTTTCTGGATCGCCATGGAACTGTCAGATCCAGATGTGATGAGAGAAGATTTAGACCTGATGGCTTATCTCGACACCCCCGAGTCCGAAGAAGCTGGAAGAGGTGCGAGGTACACGAGGCAAGCCACCCAGCTTTGGCCTTATTCTCTAGAATCTAAAGCTGCGCGCGATGTGGTAAAGAGCTTTCATGCTTATGGTGAAAAAATCGGGCAGGAGCGGGCCATTGAATTGGTGGTGCAGATCATACGCGAGCTGCGTCCTGCGACCGTCGAAGAATTGATCGCAGAGCTTGAAACGCGCAGCGGAGTCCAATTTAGGGAGAAGTAAATATGAAGATTCGCATTCAACATCTCAGCAAGACCTATCGCGGCGGCGTTCAGGCTCTAAAGGATGTCAACCTGCTTATCGAAACCGGCATGTTTGGTCTATTGGGACCGAATGGCGCCGGAAAGACAACCTTGCTGCGTATCCTGGCCACTTTGGTCAGACCAACCCACGGACAGGCCAAGGTCGATGGCTTCGACGTGACAGACCGGCAGCAGAAATGGGCAGTGAAACAAATGCTTGGATATATACCCCAGGAACTTGGGCTCTATCCAAACCTGACTGTAACCGAATTCTTGAACTATATCGCCACACTGAAGAACCTTCACGACCCAAGAATCCGGGCTGACGAGGTAGCTAATGTGATCGCCTCAACCAGACTGAATCCAGTGGCACACCTGCGTATCCGCACGCTATCTGGGGGCATGAAACGTAGGGTTGGTATTGCACAAGCCTTGCTAGGCAACCCTCAATTACTTATTGTCGACGAGCCAACCGCCGGACTTGATCCAGAAGAAAGGGTGCGCTTCCGTAACTTGCTTGCCCAACTGGCAAGCGATAGGATCGTGATCCTTTCCACCCATATTGTTGAGGATATCGCCACCAGCTGCCGGAAGATGGCAGTACTGGATCGAGGTCATCTACTCTTTCACGGCAGCCCAGGTGCTTTGATTAAAAGTGCAGCCGATCAGGTTTGGGAGTTGCATCTTCCAGCAGAGACAGGTGTGGAACCTGACCCATCCTGGCGGGTTGCCAGCCAGATCTGGGAGGCAGATCTCAAACGCCTGCGGGTGATTGGCCCACGTCCAACCGCGACCGCGAAAGCTGTCCAACCCACACTCGAGGAAGCCTATCTGGTTATGATGGGGGAGGCTGCGGAGATTAGAAATTAAAGTATATTGGAGGGGGACTTTTACTGATGATGATTATTGCCCGGTGAGATGGTATTAATCACGCGGGGGGTGAGATGCAAACCGCGACTTCGAACACTATGAACCAATAAAATTGAAGATGGTATACATGGGCATTAGCGCTGGGCTAAGGCAGGAGCTCTTTTCATTAGACCCCTTAATCGACAAATCTCGCTTCTGCGAAACGTGCGTTGACCAGGTAGCATCCCCGATTGCCAGATTCGCGCATAAATCCACGCTTACTCATATCACCCCCAGTAGCCTCCCTGCAATTCCAGCACCAACGGGCAGCTGCGGTATGCCAGTTCTGTTCAGCCTCCTTGCGAATTGCAGCACATAATTG
>JBEQLH010000060.1:6917-8276 GCA_040326075.1 Anaerolineales bacterium | reverse complement strand
GCCCAGGATCTGAGACTATAATCCATGAAGCGCGGCTCGTTACAGGCAGTCTTTACCGAAATTACGCACGGCAAGGATACTTCCAGGATTTCATAACCACCTTTTATTTCTCGTCGCCCTCGTGCTGAACGGTGATTTTGATTGATGGTTGCTTCAGTCAATAAGGTTAATTGACGTACCTCGAGCCATTCTGCTATCCCGGGTGGCACCTGCCCGGTAGCACCATCAGATGATTCCTCACCACACAAAATCAGATCGACATCCCCGATCTTGCGGATGCCTTGCGCTAAGGTATAAGTGGTCGCCAGGGTATCTGCTCCGGCGAACGCCTGGTCGCTGAGCAGGTAAATATGATCAGCGCCCATCGCCAGTGCCACCCGCAAATTTGGCTCGAAGAACGATGGTCCCATCGATAACAGGCTGATGTGCCCTCCGTAGCGATCTTTCAGAGATAAAGCCATCTCCATGGCGTTCATATCCGGCGGGTTGATTTCACTGCGGGCGTTCGTTCGTTCCAGCAGGCGAGTCTCCGGATCGACGCGGATCTCCTCCGGTTTGGGGACTACTTTCACGCAGACCACAATGTGCAGCTCAGCCAATGGACACCTCCCGCTCGAGTGAAAGTGCCTCGATCAATGCGGGTACGACTTGATGGACATCTGCGACAATGCAGTAATCTGCATAATCAAAAATAGCTGCCTCTGGATCACTGTTAATTGCGATCACAATATCAGCTTTCTCTATCCCGACCACAAAATGAAACGCACCGCTGATCCCACAGCAGATAGCGATTTTGGGGCTGCTGACAACCCCCGTCTGACCAATCTGGCGTTCACGCTGGATATGGCCCTCATCCACAGGGGGACGTGTGGCTCCAATCTCTCCGCCCAGTAATTGCGCTAACTCTTCCAGCATCTTGAAATCGCCATCCACCCCACGACCGCCAGCAACCAATACCGGTACGCTGGTCAGGTCAACCTCTTCTCCAACTGAGCGTTCGATCAGGTGGGTTTGGATCGCATCGGTTGGCAAGTTCATCTCGATGGGGACCAACCTGCCTTTGCGATTGTAGTCAGGTTCTCCCGCTGAAAAAACGCCAGGCCGGACAGTTGCCATTTGCGGGCGGTGTTCAGCCATCTCGATCAGCGCCAGCACCCCACCTCCAAACCCAGATACCTCGCAGACCAACCGTTCATCCTCGGGGTTCATCCTCAGATCGGTGCAATCAGCGTTAAGTCCAGTTCGCAGGCGAACCGCCAGACGTCCCGCCAGATCACGCCCATTGGGTGTAGCACCCAACAGGAAAACACTGGGCTTGTGTTCCATTAGAACCTGAAAAGTGGTTAAGGTATAAGCCTC
>JBEQLH010000060.1:2691-6817 GCA_040326075.1 Anaerolineales bacterium | reverse complement strand
AAACACTGGGCTTGTGTTCCATTAGAACCTGAAAAGTGGTTAAGGTATAAGCCTCGATGGTGAAATGATCGAGAAGCGGATCATCTCCCATCCAGATCTCATCCAGGTCATAGGCAAATCCAATCCCTGCTAGTTCGCTTACTTTGTTTCCCAACAGCAGCCCAACCAGCTGCCAGCCAAGCTGGTCGCAAATCTCGCGACCCTTGGCAATCAGCTCCAGGGATACACCTGCCAGTCCCCCTGCTTCAACCTCCAGATAAACACAGATCGATTTTCCTTCTTGATCGATCCCAT
This sequence comes from Anaerolineales bacterium, assembly GCA_040326075.1. Taxonomy (GTDB): domain Bacteria; phylum Chloroflexota; class Anaerolineae; order Anaerolineales; family UBA4823; genus PFL25. The sequence goes on along the minus strand of JBEQLH010000060.1, from coordinate 6,523 downwards.
ACAAAGATGAAACCATCTATATTCCCTTTATCCTTGCATGTGCAAGTGGGATGAATTTGGCAAATCCAATCATCGACGATCTAAACGACCAAAGCCTGGGCTGCGATTTCAGCGATATCGCGCACCACCAGGTTATCAGCTGTATGCATTTTAAGGCTGTCCTCGAGACAGGTGATGCAGAAAGGACAGGCAGCAGCCAGGACACTTGCCCCAGTTTGCAGGGCTTGTTCGACTCGCAGATCAGAAAAGCGTTCACCTGGCGGGGTTTCCAACCACATTCGTCCCCCACCACCACCACAACAGAGACCCTCCTCAGCGGTGAGCTCCATCTCGACCATCTCAACCCCGGGCACAGCCGCCAGGATGTTGCGCGGGGCGCTATATTCATTGTTGATCCGCCCCAGGTAGCAGGGATCTTGGAAAGTAACCCGCGCTTCAAAATTCTGCTCAAATCGAAGGCGACCCTCTTCCACCAACTCGGCCAGGTATTGAGTGTAATGCAGGGGTTGAATTCCATCCATTGCCGCTGGGTAATGATTCTTGAACACATCGAAACAATGCGGCGAGATGGTCACCAGCTTGGAAACACCCTTTTCATGAAACACTCGGGCTGTTTGAGCTGCAACCTCATCGAAGTAATGTTTATGCCCTACGCTCAACGCCGCTTCACCACAACAGGGCTCCTCATCCCCCAGGAAACCAAACTCCACACCTGCTGCTCGGAGGAGTTGGACAAGGGCTGCAGCGATCTTCTGTCCTCGCCGGTCATAGGATGAGGTACAGCCGATATACAGCAATGCTTCATGCTCGTGCGGGTTGAATATTGGGATATCCAGGTTAGCAGCCCACTGGGCGCGTTGTGTAGGTGGCTGCGCCCAAGGATTGTTGTTCCAGAAGATCGACCACATCAAGGAAGGTAAACCTTTTTCCGGGTTGTGGTTCTCCCAGGCGACAGTCCTCAAGCCGCGAAACACATCAGAGATGTTCACCCCGCGCGGACAATAAGCTTCGCATTGGGCACAGGTTGTGCACAACCACAGGCTGCCATTCTCACCCTGCAAACCGAGCTGTGCCTGGCGCATCAGGGTGCGTACGGAGAGGGGCTCACCCCTGACCAATCCCCAGGGACAGGCAGCAGTGCAAACGCCGCATTGAAAACACAGCGCTGCAGCGCCATCAGTCAGCTCGATTAACTGCTCCCACACCTCATCGTCGATGAGCAGCACCTCTTCAGCAGCTGCTTGTTTAATTTCTGGCACTGTTGATCTCCTCAAGCCATTTCAGGCTGCCGCACTGCTTCCGCATGGCGTTTCACAACTTCGTCCATCTCGGCCATTTTTTCAGCGAATTCTTTGCCCTCAGCAGCAGAGATCCAACGCAGCTGCAATCTCTCAGGCTCAATTCCTTTGCGGCTGAATTTCCGCTGCCAATGCTGAAAGCGTTTCCAGGTCAATTGATTGGCATTGTTGTAATGACAATCTGATCCAGTCTCTGTCAGCCGGCAGCCAGTAACCAGCACTGCCCCGGCGCCTTTTTCAAAGGCGTAGGCGATGAATTCCTCTTCGAAACGGGCTGAGCACATGGTGCGGATGATGCGCGATGAGGGAGGATATTGGCGCTTTTCAATGCCTGCCAGATCAGCTCCGGCGTACGAACACCAGTTGCAGGTGAATACCACGCATTTCTCTTCTGCTCTCTCCTGCAGGGAGGCATCTACCTGGGCCAGGATTTGTTCCCGGGTGAAATAAGGCATCTCAATCGCCGCGAAATTGCACTCGGCTGCGCAGGTTCCGCAGCCCATGCAGGCAGCTTCGATAATCTTGACCGTGCCATCTTTACCTGGAGGGCCAATTTGCTCGATGGCGGAGTAAGGACAAACCTTGACACAACGCATACAGCCAGCACACAGATCAGGAAACAGGCGTGCGGTAAGCGGCTCTTTTTCGATCTTGCCTTGCGCAAGCAAAGCGCCTGCCTTACCAGCCGTTGCCAAAGCCTGAGCCATGGTTTCACGCACGTCCTTGGCGCCCTGGCTTGTTCCTGCCAGGTACACTCCTTGTACTGCCGTCTGAACGGGTCCTAATTTGGGGTGTAACTCCATGTAAAAACCATCATCACTGCGCGACAGCTTTAATTGCTCCGCCAGGTTATCCCCCGTTGGTCTCAGCCCAACCACCAGGACTACTAGATCAGTCGGGATATGTAGTTTGGCGCCCAGCATATGATCATACAATTCCAGATTCCCATCCTGCAAGCTGATCGCCTCTTCTGGGGATTGATCAGGATCGTAACGGAAAAACTGTACTCCCGCCCGGCTGGCCTCTTCGTATAATTCCTCAGCGTGGCGGCTGTATGTACGCATCTCTTTATACAACACCCGCACTTTCTTGCCCATCTTCCGCAAACGAAGCGCTTGAGCGATCATTGATGTGCAGCAGTAACGAGAGCAGCCAATAGATTCCTGCCGCGATCCGACACAAGCGATGAAAGTGATCTTTTCCGCTTCCGGGGAACCGGTTTTGAGAATATGATCGAGTTCCAGGTTGGTGATCATCCTTGCATCTACGCCATAATTGAATTCATGCGGTTGGTAAGGTTCTGAACCGGTTGCGACCACGATCGCTCCCACCTCGAGCGGTGTTCCGTCACTCAAAGTCGCATGGAAATTGCCCACAACACCGCCGATGCTTTCGACGGTTGTTTCCAGGTGGACCTGCACGCTGCTCTGAGTCACCTGGTGGGATTTGGCATCCAGCAGGGCAGAAGCCTGGATGTTTGCTGGAGCGATCTCATCCAACAGGTTGAGCTGTCCGCCCAGACAGCTTTCCTTTTCAACCAGGTGGGTCTCGAATCCTTGATTTGCAATGCCAACTGCGGCTGTCATGCCACCGATGCCACCACCAATCACCAATGCTTTTTGGATCACTGGCAGGTGAGAAACCTGCAAGGGAGTCAGGCGTCTGGCTTTCTCGACCGCCATCCAGACCATATCATTGGCTTTCTGAGTCGCGGCACCCTTATCGTGCTTGTGAACCCAGGAATCCATGTTGCGGATATTTGACATCTCTAAAAGGTAGGGATTTAACCCAGAGCGCAGCATGACCCCGCGGAAGATCGACTCATGGGTTTTCGGCGAGCAAGCAGCTACTACAACCCGGTTGATTTTTTCCTTTTTAATCGTGTCTTCGATCTCTTGTTGGGTGTTCCCCGCGCAGGAGAACATCTGGTGGGATGCGAAAACCACATCCGGCAATCCTCGGGCGAAATCCACGACCTGCTCCACGTCGACCACACCAGCGATGTTGCTCCCACAGTGGCACACAAACACACCCACCCGAGGATCGTCAATATCCTCAACTGGTTCCACCTCAATCGGCTCAGGCCAATGACGCCCGGTCAGGTGGCTCAAAGCCAGGGCAGCTGCTGCGCTGCCTTCGGAAACACTGTCCGGGATATCCTTCGGGCCAGAGACACACCCGGCAACATAGATTCCAGGGCGAGTTGTCATCACCAATCCACCGAAAATTTCCTGGGCGCGAATGAAACCGTCTTCATCCACCTCAACCCCTAAGCGATCAGCCAGCTGTACCAATCCTTCCTGCGGTGCGACTGCGTTCGCCAGGACGACCATGTCGTAATCGGCCTGTATCCGGGCAGCCTGATCAGTGTCCTCATAGAGCACCTGGATGTTTCCATTGCCATTGGGCGAGATGCGAGCTGGTCGTCCTCGGGTGAACTTGGCCCCTTCCAGTTGAGTGCGCTTCCAGAAACCATCAAAACCCTTACCGAAAGCGCGCACATCCATATACATCACCGAAACATCTTCAATACC
>JBEQLH010000060.1:0-2591 GCA_040326075.1 Anaerolineales bacterium | reverse complement strand
TCAAACATATCGTAACCAATCGAAACGATGATCGCGCCAACTTCGATGGTTCGGATGCTTTCTGGAGGCATTAAGAAATCGATCGATTTGGGCGGGCAAACCTGGGCACAGCGGTCACAAGGCAGGTAGTTGGGCGGATCGTTCAAACAATTTTCGATGTCGATCAAGTAAGTTCCAGGGACAGACTGTGGAATGGGGGTGAAGACCGCTTTACGGGCTGCCATCCCAGAATCAAATTCATTAGGCAATACAACCGGGCAAGCTTCGGTACAATCTCCACAGCGAGTGCATTCATCGGTTATAAAGCGGGTCTTCTGGCGCACCTGAACCCGATAATCCCCCACCTGCCCCTCAACCTTAACCACCTCTGCCAGGGACAGGATCTCGATATTGGGGTGCAGGTCGACTTCAGACATTTTCGGAGCTTCAATACAGATCGAGCAATCCAGAGTGGGGAAATTCTTGTCCAGGACAGCCATCAAACCACCAATCGAGGCTTCCCGCTCGACCAGGTATACGATCGCCCCCGCCTCTGCCAGGTCCAGCGCAGATTGAATTCCAGCAATCCCACCGCCAATCACCAATACTGAATCGCTCATGGGGTAACGACCTTTTCCTCAAGATTGGGCTTATACTCAAAACCAGCCTGAAAGGCATTCAGGTTTAATGGGATGGTTTTGGCTTTAACCGACGACTCCAAAGCCTTCAGCATGGCTTGAGGATCGACTAGCCCGGTGACATTTGTGAAGAAACCCAGCATCACCACATTAGCCACAATCCGCCGGCCCAAATCCTCAGCCAGCTGGGTAGCTGGTATGGCTTTAATCTGATCGCCCTCTTCAGGTTTCACCAGGTCTCCATCGATCAAAACCAGCGCCGCAGGTTTGGCAGAGGGGCGGAATTTCGTATATGCTTCCTGGGAAAGCGCTACCAGGATATCAGGCTGCTGTACAAAGGGATACGCGATCGGCTCCTCAGAAACCACCAGATCAGCACTCGAAGCACCACCTCTCGCTTCCGGACCGTGCGATTGGGTCATCACGGCTTCCCGTTCGGCGTAAAGAGCCAACGCTTTACCCAGGACATAACCCGCCAAGACGACACCCTGACCACCAAAACCCGCAATGCGGATCTCTTTCCTCATCGGATATCCACCTTTACCGGTTTATATGGTGGTCGCTCTTGATCGGCGAAGCGGCCAATGTAGATTGGTTTATCTTCCCGGAGATCGATATTCAGATCATCAGCACGCACATCACCATCGATCACCAACTCGCAGCGTTGGCGATAGAGTTCCATTTCCTCTAAGCCATCTTCGATGTTGTTGGACTTACCAAATCCCACTGGGCAGGGGGCAAGGACTTCAATAAAAGAAAAACCTGGACGTGTAAAGGCATACAGGATATCTTCCCTGATCTGGCGTACATGCAGGGTGGTCCAGCGCGCTACGAAATTTGCCCCCGAAGCAGCCAGCAAATAGGGCAGATTGAACGGCAGCTCCGGGTTACCGTACGGTGCAGTTGTCCCAAACGCGCCCCTGGGTGTGGTTGGTCCAACCTGTCCGCCGGTCATTCCGAAATTGAAGTTGTTTACACAGATAACTTTAACATCCACATTTCGCCGGGCAGCGTGGATCAGGTGATTGCCGCCAATGGCGGTTAAGTCCCCATCCCCACTGAATACGGTCGTCATCAGCTCTGGCTTGGCTAACTTCATCCCCACCGCAAATGGAATCGCTCTGCCGTGCGTGGTGTGATATGAATCGATATTCATGTAACCAGCCACGCGGCCTGAACAACCTATACCGGAGATTACCACGTGCTGGTCGATAGGTACTTGAGAATCCAGGATCGCCTGCGCGTAGCAGCGCATCACGATGCCGATCCCGCAGCCAGGGCACCAGATATGCGGCATCCGGTCAGCCCGGATGATCTTGTCCAGAGGATGTTGCTCGCTAACCTTTACAGCTGTCACCCAGCAGCCTCCTGGATAGCATAATAGATCCGCTCTGGCGGGATCATCTCCCCACCAGCATGGAAAACACCCCGTACTGGATGTCCAACTGCACGTTGGATCTCACGGCTCATCTGGCCAAGGTTCATCTCAGCTACAATGATCGTCTCTATTCTCTCCCCTAATTCCTGGAAGAGAGTTTCAGGGAAAGGCCACAGCGAAATTAACCGCAGCAGTCCTACCGGGATGCCTTTCTGGCGCGCTTCCCGCACCGCCCGCTGTGCTGATCTTGCCGTGCAGCCGTATGCAACCACCATGATCTGCGCGTCATCTAAATAGTAGTCTTCTGTGCGGATGATCTGATCCGCATTTAGCTGAATTTTATTCACCAGGCGGGTGACCAGCTTGTGATGAGTGTCAGCTGACATATCCGGATAGCCGCGCTCATCGTGAGTCAAACCAGTGTAATGCACCTTGAATCCCTCACCAGCATGCACCATGGGCGGTACTAGGTCCGCATCTTCAACCAGGAAGGGATCAAAGCGTCCATTGGTTGATTCTTTCGGTCGTTTACGCCCCCAGAGATCGATTTGTTCCTTTGGTGGAATAACTACCCGCTCGATCATATGACCGACTAC
>JBEQLH010000005.1:33727-38421 GCA_040326075.1 Anaerolineales bacterium | reverse complement strand
CAGGTTCAGGTGGATCCAAACAATTTGCCTTTGATATTCCATCCTCATTGTATGGCTCTTACAAGATCTCGATTCGTATGCAGAGCCCGACCAGTGCGTACTATGCCTATAATTGGTTTTATAACAACACAGCAGCTGCGCCGTGATCTGGTTGGAAGAGATTTATTTGAGAAAATACTGAAAACAAAATTGTGTTATATGGTTATCCCGAGAAGCCAAACGGAGCTTCTCGGGTTTTTTTATTGCCTAAACAACCGCTTGTGATCCAGATGCTTTTAGCTTTGCTAGCTGCCTTCTTGCGCCAAACAAACGTTGGAACAATGCACGATCGGTTTTAGTAATAGACAATACCAGGTCTGTCAGGCTGGTTGAGGAAGCTTGCCTGGATTACCTGGCTTTCAACAATCCGTATCCTGACAGAAGATGTTTTTATTCATAATCTGTCTGCAATTCCACTTATTCTGTGAATCAAATTTACCATCAAGCGACCCAATATCTGTGGACAATGCATGAGTCGGAAATCTAAGAGAGATATATAAATTATTGAGTCACAAAATTATGGGGAAAAAGTGCAGGTAATTTAAGAATCAACAGGAAGAATTAGTAAGATTTTCCTATTAACCTTCGTCTATAACCTTAGTGCAATCTTAGAAAAATTAATAATCAAAATTGGAGGCAATAAAATGGATTTAATCGGCGCGATAATTGCAGGTTTGGCAGGCACGGTGGTCTTCAGCATGCTTATGATGCTTGGTCCAATGATGGGTATGCCTAAAATGGAGATTTGGGCAATGCTAGGAAGTATGTTTAACCCTAAAGGAAATCTAACATTAGGATGGATCTTACATCTAATGATGGGTGCGATTTTCGGTATTATCTATGCTTATCTGTGGTCAATTGGGGTTGGATCTGTAACATTACTTTCTGGGGCAATCTTCGGTCTGGTACATTTTCTTATCATCGGCCTGATGATGGGGTTAATGCCAATGCTGCATGCAGGTATGAAATCCGGAGACGTCACCAGTCCTGGTTTCTTCATGTTGAATGCGGGAATCATGGGATTTATGGGAGGTTTACTCTTGCACGTGGTCTTCGGAATAATTGTCGCCTGGGTGTATGGATATTTTGTCTAGTCTATTAAGGGGGTCTTCAAAGGGGAAAAAATTTCAGCAATAGCGTTGGATTTTTCAATAGACCCTATTATCTGTAGATAATTGCAATAAATAGAATAAAATGGTGTTTGGTTGGTTCTGAAGGCTACCAAACACCATTTAATTTTAATCACTGGAATATAAATTAATAAAATTTGTTCATCCCACCATTGCAACTCACAAACATGGGGATCAGAGAGATATTACCGATCCTGATGGCGTCTGGGTTGCGGACATTTACACCTTTTTCCCAATGGGAGTTTGTATTTTTGGGGTTTAAGAACCCAATAACAGTTAGAAAATTAGGATATTTCCCACTTGTATAACGAGTTTCAATTTGTTATTCTCTGAATAGACTATAGCATCTAATCCCTCCCAGGGATGGAACACAGCATAACTATTTTCATTGACTGCCCTCCTGGTGTGAAACACTGGAGGGTGGTCATGTTATTTAACCGGATAATTGGTTAGTTTAGATAGAGCAAGATCAGTGAAGACGAAACTTCTATTTATTATTTTGCTCCTCCTGGGTTCAACCCATGCATGTGTGACTCAAATACCTGAATCCGCCAGTGAATTGGCTATTTCTGCGTTGTGCGATTTCCCTGCCTTTTCAGGGGAGAATATGTGTCAAAGAGTAGATATCACCAAAGTAATGGTTGAAAATAGCTTAATCTCAGCAAATCAATCAGAAGGTTCTTTGAAGAAATGGTGCATTGAGCTGAATTATGTCGATTACACTGGAGAACATGGATTTGCATGTGTGTGGCTGGTTGGACCATCTGAAGAGGGGGAATACAAGCTCAGCCAAGGACCCTTGTTTAATGCGAAATGTGTTGGGTCTCGCTGACGAGATCGATCCGTAACCGTTAAAATGAATATATAATTAAGGTTGGCATGTCTTTGAGCATGAAATCTACCAGAGAGGGGAATTTTCGTTGATCCAAAGTGTGCTTTGAGGAGAAGGAATAGATATTAAAATTCGCATAGCCACAATGATAGGAGGAGAATTAGGTGAGTGCTATGGATGAATTGGATTTTGGTAAGATCCTGTGGCAAGATCTGACTGTGATGAACGCTGTAGAGGTACGAGATTTTTACCAGCAAATTATTGGCTGGGACTGCATCCCTGAGGATATGGGTGGCTATGATGATTTTCACATGATTGTGTCTTCTACGGGGGACAGCATAGCAGGGATTTGCCATGCTCAAGGAGTAAATGCTGACATTCCACCTGTTTGGATGATTTACATCACCGTTGAGGATGTTGACAAGAGCGCACAAAGGTGTAGAGAACTTGGTGGTGAGGTGGTTGTTGAGCCGAGATTGATGGATGGCGGGCGTTTTTGTGTTATTCGCGATCCTGCCGGAGCTATGTGTGCGCTTTACAAACCCCCAGAAAAATCATGAAGTACGGAAAAATTAAATATAGATAGGGATTTATGAGGAAATAATGACAGTTCTCTTTGTGACTCAACTGCATTTCGCTCGCAGCGAGCTGGTAAGGTGTCTGGCAGGGGTTACAGATCCGGAAGCAGGAAAACGATATGAACCTATGAATTGTATTAGCTGGATTATTGGTCACCTGGCCGATCAGGAGAATCGTTATTGGGTACGCTTTGCTCAGGGTGAAATGCTTCTGCCTGATTTGAATATACTCGTTGGTTACGGACGTCCACCTAGTACCCCACCTTTAGCTGACATGTGGACTGCCTGGCGGATGATAACAGGTCATGCAGATAACTTTCTAAACACCATCACATTCGATTCGCTACCTACATTTCTTGAGGTGAATGGCAAATCTGTGGGGGAGGATATTGGAACCATGCTGATGAGAAATATCTACCATTATTGGTTTCATATCGGTGAAGCGTATGCCATCAGGCAGTTATTAGGTCACAGGAAATTACCAGATTTTGTTGGCAATATGAACGAAGCGAGCTATTATTCGGATGAATAAATATTGAAATCTTCATTTGTGGGAAATTAATAGTACTTAGCCATAGTTCTAATGAGTTAATCGACACATAGTTGGGGTTAATCCAAATAATCCCAGGATCAATTATAAAAAGATCCCGGGATTATTTATATCAAAGGATTTTTGAAGGTGCCTTAATAAATCAGGCTGTCCCGAATGACTTCCTCACCCCGGGCAACATACAGTAGATGAGGATGATGGCGTTGAGAAAAACTGACCAACCAAAATCTGCCCAATCTCCTGCGCCAATCATGCCGACAAACGCCAATATCAGGTTGAATAATGTGATGACGACGAGGAAGATCCATGCTGATGGGTCAACCTTCCACAACATTTGCACAAGCCAGATATACACCCAAGTCAGCAGACCATACATCAAGGCTCCGAATAAATTGAAATCACGGAATGAGAATGGTCCCGCTCTGAATTGGAATATTCCGAGAAATTGCAGGGTGTGGTATGCAGCGATAAGCGCGGCAAGACCAGCCAGAACTGCCAAAATGGTTACTCCGATAGGTCGTTCCTTTTCCATGAATAATCTCCTTTCGAACAAATAATATGAATTAAATAGAATATCGAGTGGATATGGATTCTTTCCACACATCACCATTAACACTCAAAATTGTGAATAGTTGCACTTAGAAACCAGTTGGTTTCGTCCATACTGGTGAGATTCGATGGGGTGTTATTGACTTTTTGACAATTATTTGCTATGCTTGAACTACCGAACGTTCGGTAGGGATCAATGACCCGCAACGAAATCTTAGACGCCTCCGCTCAAATATTCAGCCAGAAAGGCTATCATGGCACTTCAATGCAGGATATCGCTATTGCGGTTAACCTGCAAAAAGCCAGCCTGTACCACCATGTCTCCAGCAAGCAGGAGATCTTATTTGACTTATTAAACAGGGGTTTGGATATTCTCATCACTCAAGTTGAAGAAGCTATTGATGAACCAGGTTCAGCGGATGAGCGTTTGCGCAGGGCAACCTGCGCTTACCTGACCACTATGACAGAATACCAGGATTTAGCCTCTGTCTTACTGCTTGAATATCGTTCTCTGGAACCGGATTATCATGATCGCCATATACCGCGAAGGGATCGTTTTGAGCAGATATGGAGAGATCTGATCCGGGAAGGGATGGAGGATGGTATCTATACTTGCGATCACCCATCGCTGTCAGCGCGAGCCTTGCTAGGAGTCTTGAATTGGACGGTTACCTGGTTCCGAAATGATGGACCATTGTCAGCAGAGGAGATAGCTGATCAGATATCAAATCTATTTCTGATGGGGCTCATCACACGGGACAGTGTTTTGGAGGTTGATTGAAGGCCAGGAAAGCTTTACAGTTATTCGAATCTTCATCAGGCGCACGGATCTACCAGATCCCGGTGGAGGTCTTTCCTGGATTCTGGAGTTATTCATACCTGGTATTGTACGAAGAATATCTGGTACTGATTGATGTTGGATCGGGAATTGGTGACTGCAGCACACAATTGGAAACTGGAATAAAGGAAATTGGATCAATAGAATCTGGCCAGTCCATCTCCCTGAGCGAACTGAC
>JBEQLH010000005.1:28217-33627 GCA_040326075.1 Anaerolineales bacterium | reverse complement strand
GATTTCACATATGAGGCTCTTGGCATGCACCTGGGACCATTTGAATTCATGCATGTTCCCGGACATTGTGCTGGTCACGTGATTATTCGTCTTCATGATGTCCTTTTCTGTGGAGATCACATACTATCAGCCATTACTCCCCATCAGTCTCCTGAAGAAATCACCTCCTGGACCGGACTTGGTCATTATCTGCAGTCCTTGGATAGAATGGCAGAGTGGGCTGAATTATCAAACCTTGCTCTTTGTGGACATAATGACAACGTCATTGATTTGCCAGCCCGGATTGCAGAGATCCAAGATATGCACCATAATCGTTTAGAAATGGTTCTGAGATTTTTTAAGTCCCCAAAAACTATCAATGACTTAGCGAACTCTCTATTTGCTAATGTCAATGGTTTCAACGCATTACTTGCTATTGAGGAAGCTGGTGCCCATGTCGAATATTTATATCAACGTGGAAACCTCAAGATCGATAACTTTGATGAAATTGAGATGAGCGAAAAACCAATCATCCATTATTACACACGCCAATGAGGTCATTCGTTTATTCTTGATCCATGCATAAGTAAGGAGGCCCATATGTATGCTTTCGAACCCACTGATGAACAGAAGATGTTGATTGACGCAATACAACGTTTTTCATCAAATGATCTGCGTCCGGCGGCTCATGACGCAGATGAGACCAGCCAATTACCTGGGGAACTTGTCGAAAAGGGCTGGGAGATGGGAATCCTTCAAGCATCCATCCCAGAGGATTTTGAGGGTTTCGGGGAACATTCAGCAGTGACAGGAGTGTTAGCTGCAGAGGAATTAGCCTGGGGTGACCTGGCTGGAGCTTTTGCGGTACTTGCTCCAGGGTTATTTGCTCTTCCGATCCTTCTGGCAGGAAGTCAGGAACAAAAAGAAAAATTCCTGCCAAAGGTCATTGAGGCAGAATGGAAGCCATATTCTGCTGCACTCGTCGAACCCCGATTTGATTTCGATCCAAATGAGCTCTCCACTGCTGCATCCGAATCCGGTGATAGTTACATCCTCGATGGCGAAAAGATATTCGTCCCGTATGCCCCACAGGCAGAAGCCTTGCTAGTCTACGCTCAATTGGGAGGTAAGACTCAAGGATTTATCGTTACCCCTGATATGGAGGGATTAAAGGTCAGTGAACGCCAGGAATTGATGGGGATCAACGCATATCCTTTGTATAAAATGGAGTTGCAGGGTGTTCGGGTTCCAAAAGAGAATCGGCTAGGCGGGCAAGAAGGTCATGATTTTAATCCCATAATCGACTCTATGCGGGTTGCAGTTGCTGCCTTGGGAGTCGGACTCTCCAGGGCAGCCTTTGAATATTCGCGCGATTATGCCAAAGATCGGGATGTATTCGGGGTTAAAGTCGCCCAAAAACAAGCCATTGCATTTATGTTGGCTGAAATGGCGACAGAAATTGAAGCCATTCGTCTGCTGACCTGGGAAGCAGCCTGGATGATCGATGAAGGTAATCGTGATGCCAGTAAACTTGCGTATCTCGCCCATACTGGTGTCACAGACATGGCGATGATGGTGACGGACAGGGCGGTTCAGATTTTGGGTGGACATGGATATATCCGTGAACACCCGGTAGAGATGTGGATGCGATGCGGTCGTGGTATAGCTACTTTCACTGGTTTATCGATAGTGTAAACCTCTGGTGATTATGGATTACCGCAGCTCCAGGAGGAAGTGATGATTGAATTTGAGATTCCAAAACCGATTGCAAAACAACGATATCTAATGACAACTGTGGCTGAGGAAATGATGCGACCCCACTCGCGTTATTTCGATGAGCACGAGCATGAAATACCCTGGGACTACATAAACTTTATGCACCAGGCGCTGCAAGCTGTAGGTGCCGGTTCATTGGCGCCGAGTGAAGAAAAGAAAAAAGTTGAGAAGGAAGAAGGCGAAAAGCAGAAGAAGTATCCACCGATTGGTTACCAATCATTAGCGTTTCTTCTAGAGACACTCTCGTGGGGTGACGTTGGAATGTACCTGGTAACACCTGGTGGAGGATTGGGCGCAGCAGCCGTGGAAGCTACAGGAACAGCTGAACAGAGGGAAAAATTCTTGGCTCGATTCCAACAAGAATTGCCTGCCTTTGGTGCCATGGCGATGACCGAATCCCAGTGCGGTTCAGATACCTCAGCCATCAGGACGAGTGCTGTTCTCGATCCAGATACCAATGAATGGGTGATTAATGGAGAGAAGATCTTCGTCACCAGCGGGAAGATGTCGCTCGAAGATGGGGATGGTTTAGTCGTCGTGTGGGCGACCATAGATCCAACAGCTGGTCGGGCAGGGATGAGACCATTTGTGATAGAAGCTGGAACACCTGGCGTAAAGGTAACCAAATTAGAGCACAAGATGGGCATCCGAGCCAGTGACACGGCTTCGATTGTCCTTCAGGATGCCCGGGTGGCGTTTGATAATCTGCTCGGCAGCCCAGAAATTCCGAAAAAGGAGACCAAAGGGTTCAAAGGAGCGATGGCAACTTTTGATGCCACCCGTCCATTAGTAGCAGCAACTGGAATCGGTGTAGCCCGGGCTACGTTGGAATTGCTCAAGGAATTGCTTTCCCAACAGGGCGTCACAATCCGCTATGGTGTACCACGCCAAAAATTGTCTAATGTTGAGCGAGATGTAATTGATATGGAAATCATGCTTGAATCAGCCTGGTTGTTGGTGATCAAGGCAGTTTGGATGGCTGATAATCGCAAACCAAATTCACTTGAGGCATCGATGAGTAAGGTCCGCGCGGGTGATATCGTCACAAAAATAACACAAAAAGCAGTCGAGATCATGGGCCCACTGGGTTATACTCGCGATCATTTGCTGGAGAAGTGGTTCCGTGACGCCAAGATTACGGATATTTACGAAGGTACTGGTCAAATTAATCGCCTGGTTGTAGCCCGGAATATTTTAGATTACCGCGGCAGTCAGTTACGTTAACTTACGAGAATAGGAATTCTTTTTTTCCCCCTGAAGAAATCCGATTTCCCGATCAAAACGATTAGGTTTCACTGCTCTTTCAAGGAGGCGTTATGAAATACCGAATCAATCGGGCAGTTGTCATCGGTTCCGGAACGATGGGAGCTGCCCTTGCTGCCCACTTGGCGAATGTGAGTGTGCCAGTGACACTTTTGGACATCGTTCCAAATAAATTAACCTCGAAAGAGGAGAAAAAGGGGCTCAAACTGGACTCGCCTGTAGTTCGAAATCGAATTGTCCAGGATGGTCTTAACCGGGCGTTGAAATCGCGTCCCGCGAGCTTCTTCACTCCTGCACAGGCTGCATTGGTTAAGATTGGCAATCTCGAGGATGATTTCGATGTAATCAAGGGAGCAGACTGGGTTATTGAAGTGATTATCGAAAACCTGGAGATCAAGCGGGAGCTGATGGAACGCATCGATGGGGTGCGCACAGAAAATACTATTGTCAGCACGAACACTTCTGGTATTCCAATTGCCTCGATTGCTGAGGGTCGTTCTAATAACTTCAAACAGCACTTCCTTGGCACGCATTTCTTTAACCCTCCCCGCTATCTGAAACTGGTCGAGGTGATCCCAACGGAAGATTCTCTGCCTGAAGTCTTTGACTTCATCAGTCACTTCTTGGAGTATCGACTTGGTAAGGGTGTCGTCATCGCCAAAGACACACCTAATTTCATCGCAAACCGCCTTGGGTTCGCAGGTGGTGCTTTTGGTCTCGATTACATTCTTGAGCATGGTTATACAGTTGAAGAAGTAGATGCTATTACCGGTCCAGTAATCGGGCGTCCAAAAACCGCCACTTTCCGACTGATTGACCTGGTTGGAATCGATGTTTGGGAGCATGTAGGTCGTAACCTGATCCCAGCTATTCCCCATGATGTGGAAGCACTGCGATATCTGGAAGCTGAGCGGTCTAACGAGCTCATTCACACTATGGTAGAGAAAGGGTGGTTAGGTAACAAAACAAAGCAAGGTTTTTATAAACAAGTTCGCAAGGAAGGTGGGGGCAAAGAATTTTGGGTGCTTAATCTTAAGACCAAAGAACATGAACCTCCAACAAAACCAAAATTTGACTCTATTGGGGAAGCAAAAGATGAAGATAACTTAGATGGCAAGTTGAAGGTTATGTTATCAGCAGAAGGTCCTGCTGGGGAGCTGGTTCGTGCGCTAATATACCAGGGCTTAGCCTATACTACGGAGCGCATACCAGAAATCGCAGACACCCCGAAGCCAATCGATGACGCCATGCGCTGGGGATTTAACCATGAAGCTGGCCCTTTCGAGACCTGGGACATGCTTGGAGTCGCTGATACTCTTGATCGTATGCGAAATGAGGGATTTGAACCTGCCTCCTGGGTAGATGAAATGCTTTCCAAGGGATTCCAGACCTTTTATAAGTATGAGAATGGCAATAAGTCCGGTGTGTACAATCCAGATCTGGGCGAATACGAAATAATTAAACCTTCTCCTGCGACAATTATTCTTCACCAACAAAAGTTGATTGACAAAAATCCTGGAGCATCTCTGTGGGATATAGGGGATGGGGTGGCCTGTGTAGAGTTTCATGCCAAGATGAATATCCTGGATGAGGATATCTCTTCCATGATCGAATTAGGTTTAGATAAAGTCGATCAAGACTTCGAAGGTCTTGTGGTGGGCACTGAATCAGATAATTTCAGTGCAGGCGCAAATTTGTTCATGGTGGTTATGTTGGCTCAGAATGAGGATTGGGATACCCTGGAGATGGCAATCAAGAAACTTCAGGATATCAACATGCGGATGCGGTATTCGCACAAACCAGTCGTCGTTGCCCCTGCTGGATTGGCTTTAGGAGGTGGACTAGAAATTATCATGCACGCCAACCGGGTAGTAGCGGGTGCTGAATTATACACAGGTCAAGTCGAGATCAGTCCTGGTGTGATTCCCGCCGGAGGTGGAACAAAAGAATTGCTTCGCCGAATATTGAATCCGGCCATGCGCACTCAGAATGTCGAAGCGCTTCCATTTCTGATGAGAATAATTGAGCTGATTGGGACGGCCAAAGTTGCTACAAGTGCAGTGGAAGCCCGGGAAATTGGTTTCCTAAGTTCTTGTGATCGGGTTGTTTTGAATCGAGATCACTTGCTTGCAGAAGCTAAGAAAGAAGTGTTAAATATGGTGGCAACTGGGTACTTCGCGCCAATACCAGAAAAGATTTACGCAGCCGGTCGGGATGGGTTAGCGGCATTGAAGGTTGGGATCTACATGTTCCAGGAAGGAAATTTTTTTACAGATCATGAAGCATTGATCGTCAATAAGGCAGCGCATGTGATGACCGGTGGGGAAATCAGTCGACCGGCATGGGTTGATGAACAATATATACTTGACCTTGAGCGAGAGGCATTCCTTTC
>JBEQLH010000005.1:0-28117 GCA_040326075.1 Anaerolineales bacterium | reverse complement strand
CCGCAATCTGTCCCTGCAGAAACCGTTAACAGGTTTTGTTCCTCGGGAATGCAAACCATAGCGCACGCCGCTAATGCAATTATGGCCGGACAGGCAACAACTATCATTGCTGGAGGGACCGAATCGATGAGCATGGTGCCGATGACGGGTTTGAAGTTTGCACCTAATCCCTTTTTCGCCGCCGAGTGTCCAGAGATGTACACCAGTATGGGGTTGACTGCGGAGAATGTGGCTGAAAAGTACAGTGTTAATCGTCATGATCAGGATGAATTTTCCTTTACAAGTCATCAACGGGCAAATGCAGCCGTAAACAATGGAGTTTTCGATCCTGAGATCATCCCGTTGGAGGTGGAGATAATTGAACCAAGTAGCAACGGGGACGAACCTAGACGGCGTTCCTTTACCTTCCAACGAGATGAAGGACCACGGGCGGATACATCGGTTGAAGCCCTGGGGAAATTAAGGGCAGTCTTTAAAAACGGCGGTACCGTAACCGCTGGAAACTCATCCCAAATGTCTGATGGTGCCGCAGGGGTGATCGTCATGTCAAAATCCAGGGCTGAAGAATTGGGATTTAAACCATTAGTAAGGTTTGTCGCATATGCAGTTGGCGGTGTGGCACCAGAATTGATGGGGATCGGACCAACAGTTGCTGTACCCAAGGCTCTCAAATTGGCAGGATTAAAGCTTGAGGATATCGGTTTGATAGAGCTGAATGAAGCCTTTGCGGCGCAAGGATTGGCGGTGATGCGCGAACTTGGCCTTGATCCAGAAATCACCAATGTGAATGGTGGTGCAATTGCACTAGGTCACCCACTTGGCTGCACTGGCGCCAAACTGACTACCCAATTAATTTATGAGATGAAACGCAGGGATGTCCAATATGGCTTGGTAACCATGTGTATTGGTGGAGGCATGGGTGCTGCGGGGATTTTCGAAAATCTAAATTGAAACAGGAGAATAATAATGGCTGATGAAATCACGATCGAGGAATTAATGAACCGAATGCCAAAAGCCTTTCTGCCAGATAAAGCCGGTGATGTTGAAGCAGTGATCCAATACCACTTGACTGGTGAGGAGGCTGGGGACTGGGTTGTAAAAATCGGTGATGGAAAATGTGAAGTGGAGAAAGGCACGACAGATAATGCAACAATGACTCTCAAGGCTGATTCTCAGGATTATAAGGATATTATCCTCGGGAAATTAGATCCAATGACCGCTTTTATGCAGCAGAAAGTTAAGTTGACTGGAAATTTGAACATGGCTTTGGGGTTAACGAAGTATTTCAAGATGGGCTAACCATTAAATATAAATTGATTAACAAGCGTAAAAATAGTGGAGTGTCATCACAGCACTCCACTATTTTTGTTTTTACGGTTCATTTACTCTTCGAATGGAATTGGTATAACCAATTTGTTGATCTCAGATTGAAGATCTATGACAGTTGCCTGAACATGGTGGAGAATGTCTTCCAATGGGATGATATTCTTCTGCTCTTGATCGCGCCGTTTGACTTCAACTCCCCCAGATTCGATAGAGCGCTGGCTGACTGTTATGCGAATTGGATTGCCAATTAAATCTGCGTCATTGAATTTTACGCCAGGACTTTCATCCCGATCATCAAACAACGTATCTATCCCGGCTGCTTCCAACTGTTCATACAATTCCTCAGCGATTGCTTTTGGATCTAAATCCCTCTCTTTCACACTTGATCCTTCCTGAGGTTTCTTTGCTTTCTTATGTAAAACAATCAGGTGCACATCGTAGGGGGCAACTGTTATTGGCCAGATCAAACCATGAGAGTCGTTATGTTCTTCAACAATGGAGGCCATCAATCTACCTGAGCCAATCCCATAAGAGCCCATGATGACCGGTCTTACCTCGCCATTTTGATCCAGGAAATTAGCTCCCATGGCTTCGCTATAACGGGATCCAAGCTTAAAGATATTTCCTACTTCAACTCCACGTTTGATACTCATAGGATTACCACATTCAGGGCAGTGGCTGTCTTCTTCAGCTACAGCAATGTCAGCGATTATTTCTGCCTGATAGTCTCGCTCATAATTTACATTTGAATAGTGGAATCCTTCTTCATTTGCACCAGCGATCAAATTGGGTGATGCAGGTATGGCGTCATCGACAACAACCAGTACTCCTTCCAAGTCGATAGGCGATGCATATCCTGGAACAGCGCCGGCTGCGATGATCTCATCCTCACGGGCGGGTCGCATCTCTTTGGCTTTGAGGGCATTGGTCAGCTTCGTTTCATTCAGATCCATATCACCTCTAACGATTGCAAAAACCAAGCGGTCATTCGTCTCAATACCCTGGATAAGGCTGGCGACCATGAAGATAGCTTTGGCTGTCTTTGATTTTGGGATATCGAGATATGCAGCTAAGGAATCTATCGTTTTGGTGTCAGGAGTAGCAACTTTCTTTAAAGGCTGCGGTAATTCAGTGGGTGCCTGTGTTTTCATAAAACGTGCTATTTGCCTGTTCGCCGCATATCCACATTGGTCGCAGACCAACAATGTATCTTCACCGATTGGTGTAAGATACATAAACTCATGTGCCATGCTGCCGCCCATCATACCCACATCTGATTTGAACGCCTTGACTGGTAACCCGCAAAGATGGAAAATATTAAAATATGCTTGGTAATGGGCGCGGTATTGATGGTCAAGACCTTCCCAATCAATATCAAGACTATAACTGTCTTTCATCGTAAATTCACGAACACGAATTAGACCTGCCCGGGGACGAGGGTCATCTCGCCATTTTGTCTGGATGTGATAAATCAATGCGGGCAGCTGTCGATAAGAATGGATAGTTTTTCTCACCAGGTCTGCGACAACTTCTTCGTGGGTCATTGCCAGCACCATATCTCGCCCAGATTTATCCAAGAAACGCCCCATTTCCGAACCAACCTGGTACCATCGTTCAGTTTCTTTCCAGATTCCTGCCGGGTGCACAACGGGCATTGTGACTTCCTGTCCACCGATCGCGTTGATCTCCTGACGCATAATGTCTTCTATTTTTGTCAGGACGCGCTTTGCCAAGGGGAGATAACTGAATATCCCAGCAGCGAGCTGTTGGATGTATCCTCCCCGGACTAATAATTTGTGGCTGTCTACTTCAACATCCGCCGGCGCTTCACGTAATGTCTGGCTGAATAGTTGGCTCATTCTCATAACATATACTCCTGTGATTAATAAGAAACACCCTCAGAAGGGGATTCAGCGCTGAGGGTGCGTAGATTGACTCGACAAATACTCGTCAACCGCCAATTCTCAGCAAGCAGAAAATCCTCTTAGGCTTTCGTGGGATGGAGACGGGGATAACAAGTAGAGAATTTTGAATAACATAGCCAATAGTGTACCATCCTGTCTGCGAGATGAAAAGGTTACTGGCTATCTCAATTAAATTGTGAACCAAAATTTTGATTTACGTTCATCTAACCGGTGTAAACCAGCTGAGAGAGCTGTTTTTACTGCGGTTTGATATTCCTGGTTTGTCAACCTCGTATTCAGTTCCGGATACAGGTGTGCCTTATACGCTGGACGATACTGATCCATCAGGTTTACGTAGGTATCAGGAGATATTTCAGCGGATAAAAACTTTACGATCTCGTTTGTTCCCGCGATACCTTCCGGGAGCACCAGGTGGCGGACGAGTAAACCGCGATGAGCTACGCCTCGTTCATCCACACGCAGATCACCGACCTGGCGGTGCATCTCTTTAACGGCAGCCTGATTGATCTGAGGATAATTGCGGATCTTTGAATATCGGCGGGCAATTTCTGGATCACTATACTTCATATCCGGCATATAAATGTCAATAACACCATCTAATAACTTTAGCATAGCCATTGAGTCATAACCGCCAGTGTTATAAACCAATGGAATCCGCAAACCGGCTTGGGCGGCAATCAAGACAGCAGTCATCATTTGTGGAACAACATGGCTTGGAGAGACAAAATTTATATTGTGACAGCCCTGTGATTGTAATGCCAGCATCATGCCGGCGATTGATTCCGGTTCTGCTTCATCCCCAGTATCTGATTGGCTGATATCGTGGTTTTGACAATACTGGCAGCGCAGGTTACATCGGGTGAAGAAGATTGTTCCGGAACCACGCCAACCACGCAAGGGATCTTCCTCCCCCATATGAGGACCATAACTGCTTACCCTGGCGTTTATACCAGTCTGACAGACACCAATCTTGCCAGCTCTGCGGTCTACAGGACACTCCCAGGCGCAAACATCACAAATAGAGAGATGCTCATATGCCTCAGCGACACGTGAAGCGAGTTCCTTGGTGGACAGGATTTTCTGGTAGCTAGGAACAAACTCTGTCATCTTGGGTTAATTATTTGACGATATTGTCTGCAAAATCTGCTAACAGTGATTCGGGAATGCGGATAGGTTTACCGGTGCGTAAATCCACCCATACACTGAGAGAGTGAACCAATGCCAACTGCGTCCCATCTGACTTGCGTTGAATGGAATAGTGGCGAGTTGCAGTCGAGCGGCGAACGTTGGAAGCCCAGGTTGAAAGCACCAGGTCGTCATTAAGGATAGCAGGTTGCCGGTATAAGATCTGGTGCCGGCGAATTAGTATGGCAAAGTTGTCACTAAGCATGCGCGTGATTGGCCATCCGTGAGCTGCAATCACATTCATCCCACAATCTTCAACATAATTAAGGTAAACAGCATTGTTGACATGCTGCTCTGAATCGATATCCTGCCACACAACTCTCCTGTTCATGTCAAATTTTCCTGGGGGAGGTGGAGGGGTGGTGGGGAATTTCACTCGCGAAGGAAATGACTCAGGTGGACCCTCAGGGAAGAAAGCATTGATGATCTCTTCAGGGATGGTTGCAGGCCTGCTTGAGCTGCTCTCCAGGTATACCCAGTCGGTTGCAGCTTTTGCTACTAATTCACCTGATCCAACACAGGTAAATTCATATGCTCGCCGTGATCTCACCCGCTGAAAATCAATAACCCAGGTTTTAACCTCAACAATATCGCCATAGCGGACTGGTTTTAGATATTCAATATCTGTTTCCCGGATCAACCAGGAGTGCCCAATATCCTGGTAACGCTCTCGATCAAATCCTGCTGAGGCTGATGCATCGAAGGCGGTCTCCTGCATATAGCGGAGGTAATTCGCATTATTCAAATGTCCAAATGCATCACATTCATAATGCCGGATCCGAAAGGAGCGAGTAAAGATATGCGGCATTTTATTGGTTATAAACCTCTGGGTTAACACAATATGGTAACCTTTGACCTTCAAGACCTGCTAACATATTCAAACAGGCTCTTTCAGCCATGTTACGGCGAGTATTCCAGGTTGCCGAACCAATATGAGGTACGATCAAGCAATTGGGTAAATTGAATAATGGATGCTCAGGCGGGAGGGGTTCTGGGTCTGTAACATCTAATGCTGCCCCAGCGATCCAGTCTTCACGAAGCCCTTTAATCAGTGCATCCTGGTTGATGATCGGCCCGCGAGAAGTGTTTATCAGCAAAGCCGTTGGTTTCATCATCTTTAACTGATCCTCATTGATCATATGGTGGGTGTGAGGTGTGAGCGGGATATGCAGGCTGATAAAATCGCTTTCCTTGAGAAGCTGTTCAAAAGAAACATGCTTAGATCCGAGTTTCTCAGTATTTTCCTTATTGGGATTAGGATCAGAATATATTATATCCATACCAAAACCCCGTGCACGTTCTGCAACAGCTGAACCGATTTGACCCATTCCGACTATTCCCAGAGTCGCACCGTTAAGATCTTTCCCTAGCCAACCTGTTGGGGACCAGGTTTCCCATTTACCATTACGGGCATCCTGATTGGCTTCAAACAAACGCCTGGCAGCTGCAAGCAGAATGGCCATGGTCAAATCCGCAGTCCCCTCAGTTAGCACACCCGGTGTATTTCCCACAGGAATTTCTCGCTTTGTACATGCTGCCACGTCGATGTTATCGAAACCAACTGCCATATTGCTGACCACTTTAATATTCGCTGCTTGGGAAAGCAAATCTTCATCAACTTTGATGGTTAACAATGTAATTAAGCCGTCTGCTTGTGGGAGATGAGCCCGAAGTTCTGACGAGAAATTGTTCGCATCTTGGGGACCAGAGATCACCTGACATCGACCTTTTAATAAATTCAACCAACCATCAGGTAAAGTATGGGAAATCAGAACAAGCGGGAGAGTGGGGTTATTCATAGGAATTGCCTAAACTTAAAATGCGAATAGGAAGGCTAAATCGTTAACATTCGTTTGAATAGGACCGGTAATCAGAAGGTCATCCAGAGGTTTAAAAAAATTGTATGCATTGTTATTTACCAGGAAAGTATGCGGATCCATGTTTTGGTTTTGAGCCCGTTGGAAAGAATCTCCGGTGACAACCGCTCCAGCTGCTTCAGTAGGACCATCACCACCATCTGTTGCTAAGGTGATTAGTGCTACGTCAAATAATCCGGCAAGATCACGAACTGCGCTGAGAGCAATTTCTTGATTGCGCCCACCCAATCCATCCCCTTGCATTGTAACCGTCGTTTCCCCACCAACAATGAGGCAGGCTGGGCGGGGGAGGGGTTGGTTGGCGTCGGCCATCTGGTGAAGTATGGCTGCAAAGACTTTTCCAACCTGACTTGCTTCTCCTTGGATGTAATTAGTCAGGATGCTGGTATTAAATCCTTCTAATTGTGCCTGTTGGAGAGCTGCGTGGGTTGCAGTTCTATTGCTGGCGACAATCAAATTGTTCACTCTCGAAAATGTTTGCTCTCCTGGTTTCGGTGTCTCATCCAACTTACCATCCCTGCCGTGGTATAAGTGGTCTTTAATCGAGAAAGGAATTTGATCGATGATTTGATAACGTTCGAGGATAGACAACGCATCCTTGAAGGTTGATGGATCAGGTACAGTGGGCCCGGATGCAATCACATCCAGTGGATCGCCAACAACATCAGACAGTATGAGGCAGATTAATTTTGCTGGAGAAGCGTATCGTGCGATCTGACCACCCTTTACCCGGTCAAGATGTTTACGCAAAATATTGATTTCATTGATTGTTGCTCCTGATGCGAGCAGAACTCCAGTCAGGCTTTGAAGATCCTGTAATGTGACTCCCTTGACTGGGGAAACCATCAACGCGGATCCCCCACCTGATATCAGACATATCACCAAATCATCTGGCCTTGTATTTTCAAGTAATTGAATGATCTTTTCAGTCCCAGTGACTCCACGTGAATCTGGTACAGGGTGTCCTGCCTCTATGATCTCAACTGGGTCAGCAGCATCTACTTTGTTTGCATATCCTTCTTTAACGATTACATATCCATCCGCCAACCGGGTTCCCAGGATTTTTTGAACTGCTGATACCATCGGCTGACCGGCTTTTCCTGCACCAACCAATAAAATACGATTGATTCTCTTAAGATCGTAAGTGTTGCTATTAACTTCGATAATATCATCCGTCCGTTTCATCGAATTTTGAACTGCTGATCGAGGGTCGACAGCTTCCAGGGCGGCATTCATGATTCGGGCAGCTTTTATCCCCCAAGGTTTGAATTTCGTTGATCGGGTCATTAACCGAGAAAGATCCATTACTGTTTGGCCTAATAACTTTGGATTACTTATAATTTGCCAGAAGAGACTATTGCTTCCAGTGAATACTTCGTCTCGATAGAAAGGACTGAATTAATCCTTTCCAGTTAATTTTCTAGCAATGAGCCACATGGTTTGGAAACCTTTAATAACCAGGTCCAATTGACCAGAATTGAGGTGATACGATTGATTTTCCAGAAGGTCCGTAAAGGCATTAATCTTTGATAAACCAAGTTCATCCCGATCGATGTGAACTTCCTGTTGTTGGGAGGACACGTTCACGAGGCATAAAATATGTTCTTGCTGTTGCGCGGCTAAGCGGAGAAGTGTGAATACATGCCGGTTGTGATCAAAAACTTTCTGTGGTCCGGATGGATTAAATGATGGATGAGATTGCCGGATAGACAGCAGCTTCTGATAACCATTGAATACATTCGCATGAATGTTTTCGTCGTTACTTAAAATATCTATAAGCTCGCTAAGAACGAATTTTTCCCTGTTTATCGACCGCGCTCGACCTGTGTCCTCTACACACGAATGGCAATTTCGGGTGCCAAAAAGACTGTGGATATAAATCCCTGGAACACCAGCCAAAGAGAGCATAATGGCTTGTGAGGCTAGGAAACGTTGGACATCAACTTCAGGATTTTCATCCATGGGATTGTTCAGCGCATCATATAAGGTGATATTCAATTCATAAACACTTTTCGATCCATCCGAATTGGTTTTGTATGAGACTTCCCCGCCATGTGATTTTGTCCTCGCAACCAAAGCATCAATCTCAGATGATGTCAACAAACCTTTAGCTGGCATTACGCCAATGCCATCGTGTGAGGCAATGAAGTTAAAAAATGCTGCATTTTGATATGGAACATTTAATGTTCGCACCCATTTTGTCAAAGCTGTGACATCGCCGGAATTGAATGAATGCAAGATCAGCGGCGCTAATGAGAATTGATAGACCAGTTGGGCTTCATCTCCACTGGGGGGAATATCAGTCTGTTCAATATCAATGGAGGGTTCACCGAAATATTTGATATTCTCTTCATGGGGGACATTCGTTTCTGTGATCAACCCAACCTGGGGAGCCGCGATATTGAATACAGAACGAAATATTTTTACAAGGCTATGGGCTTGAGGGAGGTTCAACGAAGTTGTGCCAATCTGTTTCCAGGCATAACCGATTGCATCAAGGCGGATTAATCTAGCGCCGCGTTCAACATAGAACAATAATAAGTCAATGATCTCCACCAGGAGCGAAGGATTTGCATAATTTAAATCGATCTGATCGTCACTAAATGTGGTCCAAACGAATTTCTCCCCATCATTTGTCTCTTCAGCAGATAACAACGGCAGTGCCCGAGGGCGAAAGACTGATGATAAATCAGCTGCAGGATCAACGGTTATGAAGTAATCCTTGTATGGCATTTCACTCCGTGTATACTCCTGAAACCAGGCACTTT
Source organism: Anaerolineales bacterium (assembly GCA_040326075.1). Classification (GTDB taxonomy): domain Bacteria; phylum Chloroflexota; class Anaerolineae; order Anaerolineales; family UBA4823; genus PFL25. Next base: position 19,036 of record JBEQLH010000005.1, on the reverse strand, counting down.
TCCTTGATATATGGTTGATCACTGCATCGAACATCAATTGAAAATGATTTGTGATTTGGGTGATATCTTTCCAGGTACCGATTTGGGGATCAACCTGGCGGTAATCGATGACCGAGAATCCATCGTCCGAAGAATATGGATAAAATGGCAAGATATGAATCCGATTTATATAACCGCTCAGGTAATTATTTAGAAAATATGATAGAGATTGTAAGTTCCGCTTTTCGGCTTCTTGAAATTGATCTCCATAAGTGATCAGGATTACATCTTTCTCGTCCAGCTGTAATTTCCCCTGACTGATGTGGGGATTTCGCGTTTGGAATTCATTCAGGAGATTATTTATCTCGATCCAGGTTTTATCCCCATCACTTCCATATAATAATCTCAGTTGTTCGCGGATGCGGATTTCATCAGACATAACGAAAGTAACACCTTATCTCAAGAAATTCTATCGTGATTTTTTAGAATTATTTAATGGAGTTGGAATGGGTATCTCCTCCCAATAGGCATTAGGCAAGTGGATCGAACGAACAATATCCGGATCCATGTCTTGGTAGCGGACTTTGATCAATGCTATGGGAATTCGATGAGTGACGAGGCCAATTTTATTTTGGCCATGATTCTGTAAAATATCATCGATTGCTGAATAAACTCGTCTTTGAACCTCAGAGAGGTGTTCACCTCCAGGAGGGGTTACCTTCCAGGGATCTGTTTCCCATTCGAGAAAAAGTTCAGGGTAAAGAATTTCGATTTCGGAGCGTAATCTGGTTTGCCAATCCCCCTGATGGATTTCTTGTAAGCGTGGTTCATGTTTTACCGGAATCATCAATACTTCGTTTAATATATCTGCAGTCTGTTTTGTTCTCTGTAAAGGGCTTGTGTAAAGTATATCGAGACCAATATCCTGTAATTCCGCGGTTAATTTCTGAGCCTGGCGAACACCTTTGTTGTTTAATGGAGGATCTGCTTGACCCTGGTACCGTCCTTCAATATTCCAATCTGTCTCACCATGCCTGATCAATACAATTGAGGTCATAAAGCGTATTCCATTAAATAACAAACAGAAGAGATCTATCTATCCTTCTGGTCAATGCCCATCTTCAATCGATATTCAGGGATTGATTCCATGGGTGGGCGTTCATACTCGTGAATTTCATCCTGGTCGAGAAAATACCCTCGCCGCTTGCTGAAACGGACAAGATTCATCGTCAGATTAGTATCTTCAAGCATCTCTACATTGTGGCGTTCTTCCAAACGGCTGAAGACTACCTGCATAATAGCAAATGACATTTTCGAGAGAGAAGGTAGTGGTTGATTGTGGTGGACGCGCTCGAGTAGATCGACCTGGGCAATTCTTTCAAGACCATATTTATTCAATAAATCAATCAACAAACCTGTTTCAACACCGTACCCGGTAAAGAAGGGCAGTTTCTCCAAAGCTGATCGGCGACCGGCGTATTCGCCTGAAAGTGGTTGAATCAACCCGGATAATTCTGGGAAGAATAAATTTAAAAAGGGTCGGGCTGTTATTTCTGTTACACGCCCACCACCACCGGCGACCATCTTATCTCCCTGGCGGAGAGGTCGTCGATAAAATCCCTTTACATACCGGACGTTTGGGCTATCCAGAAGTGGGCCGAGAATCCCAAACACAAACCGTGGGTCGATATTCTTAATATCTGTATCAATCCAGGCAATAATATCCCCGTTTACAACATACAAACTTTTCCATAATGCCTCCCCTTTGCCAGTATATGCACCGTATTGGGGCAGAATCTCCTGATGAACATAAACGGGAATCCCCAAATCTGATGCAATTTTTCTCGTTTGATCTTCTGAGCCCGAATCTATCAGGACCATCTCATCGAGAAGTGGAATTTGATCCATTAATGTTGTCTTTACTGTTTGGATTACGTTCCCAACAGTTTGTTCTTCGTTTAATGCGGGCAAGGCAAGACTGATCGTTACTCCTTGATCTTCTTTGAGCTGCAGCAGCCTTTCAAGGTCCACGAACTCGCGGGTATGGTATGTGTTTTCAGCGAACCATTTATCAACAACGACTGCAAGTGGACGATCCCTGACCCGTTTGATCTCTCTTGCCGCAGCAGGGGATAATTCTCTGGGAAAGTATTCATTAACTATCGTAAGCGTTTTCGCCTCATCGGACAGAACAAGGTCGAGCAAAGATTTCATCCAAATATTAGGTCGAATTTCATTGGATGGTGCACCTAGAACAATCGTTTGATGATCTTGGGCTTCGTCAATAATTGATTGGAAAATCTCTCCCTTAGTAGTGATTGAACGAGTGATATGTTTCAATCCATAAATTGCTGGTGAGAACTCGTCATAGAATCGCCTTTTACTATCCGGTATCTCCGGCGACTCAACATGAAGTAATGTGATGGATGCATCCTCCAAACCAGCGATAGTATGGCCAATTCGTAAACTAAGACCAGCGTTAATGCCTCCTCTAACTGGAAGTAGTATTCGTTTGACAGACCTCCAGTTTTCGGATTCGGAAACAGCAGTCGATGGTCGCACAACAGCTACATCACAAGGCAGTGTAAATAATTTACTATTATGAAGATCTGCTCTAAATGCATTATCCAATAATGTTGCACTCCAGTGAGCGATGACAAGCTGGATATTTTCACTAATCACAATGCCTTGAATCCCATCCCAAATATCCTGCTCAGTTCTAACCAGGGTTTTTATCCTGGCTGGAATTGGGGCGACATCGAGATAGGATTTAATCTCTTCGCGAAGTCGACTGGCTTTCTTAGCAACCACACTCATTTGTTCCCCTTCAGGGACCAATAGTACCGAGAGGATTGTGATTTTTCCTTGTCGATCAAGCGCAAGCTGTTCTGCCAGAGGTAAGAGAGTCTTTGCCTCCTTGACATTCGTCTCAAGAAGAAGAACATGAAAAGTTCTTGAAGTCTTCGATCTGGTTCTCCTTGATTTCACAACAGAGGTATTCATTGAGTCGTAACCTTATCTTCAATTAAGGGAATAATTTTTCTCTTTAGAATGGATTGCCAAGTGAATTTAGCCAGAACTTGTTTGCGTAATCGATAAGCTTGATCTGATTCAATATACGCTTGAATACCTTTTGCCACCTCTTTGGGATCACCATTTGGATCGAAAAAGTTTGCCGACCCTGCGCTGCTCTCGTGGAAGGGTGGGATATCAGAGGCGAATATTGGCAATCTAGATAATCCGGCTTCCAGGATCGGGATCCCAAATCCTTCATGATAACTTGGAAATAACAGGATATCGGATATTTGATAGAAATCAGCTATCACTTCATCAGGTATGGTCTTCGTTTGACCAAGTTCAGCATATTCATAGAGGAAATGGATATTTGATTCAAGCAATAATTCATTACGTAATAATAGCAGTGATTCCAAATATGCAATGTTCTTAGGATTATGCGGGCCAGGTGGACCCGTAATCACTAATGCAACCTGGGGGTAGTCTTGTTTCAATGTTGCGATCACCTGGATGGCAAATTCAATATTTTTTCTTCTTGTCAAGCGGGCTGGTAAAAGCACCAGCGGATCAGCATCTAACAAGTCCAGATGGTCAATTATTTCACTTGTCAGAGGGGATAATTTTAAAAACTGGTCTACATCGATACCAGGAGGGATAACAGTTATCTCTGTGCCGGGAATGCCTAGTAAGTCTGCCAGCATATGCTTGCGGTGATTTGAAACAGCAACATAGTGAACATCCCTCCAAGGCGAGCGGAGTAAATCCCAAGGGTAGCCAGGATGTAAATCTGGTGTATAAAGCGTATCTTGCCATGCGAAATCATGGCACCAGGCGATTAGTGCAGGCTTTTTCTGTTCACTAATCAGTTTCAAAGCTGCTGTGAGCGCTAAATTCTTATGCAGGGTAATTACGTTGTGAACGATTAATATATCCGTTTTCTCAAGCAAGTCCTTTAATTTTTGAAAAAGTGAATCTCGAAGTTGAGTAAATTCATTCAATATTTCCCCACTTGCCAGCGCGCTGCCAATATCAATTACTTCAGGATGGAGAGAATCAATTTCTGGAATTAAATGGAGAGGAATATTGTGATTGAAATTCTCTCCGCGTCCGGCAATAACTGAGACATCGTATCCGGCATTAGATAACAGCCGGACGTGGTGAAAGATTGTGCTTTCAACACCGCCCACAATAGGTGGGGCGGCATAATGAAGAATAGATATATCCATCATATGAAAACCGGTTCCGAAGGAGGATGGCTTATTCGGTTACTATTTTATCGTTAATGTTGTTGTGATTGACTATCGCCGCGCTGAAATAAGCCCCAAAAACAAGGATCAAGCAGTCAAGATAGATCCAAAACATTAGCGCCACAAGTGTTCCTAGCGACCCATATAGAAAATTATAGTTCGAAAGTCCACTTTGAAAGTACCAATTAAAGCCGAAAGCTGTGATCTCCCAAGCCACTGACGCAAACACGGCAGCCCAAAATGCAGCTCGCTTCTTTACTTTAGTTTTTGGGACAAAGAAGTAAAGTGCTAGAAATAGGATGAACCGCAAAATAAAGAGCATAAAATCTGTCAGCATACCGATTGGTGGGCTGACAATGGGTATGAGGGGCAGCTGAATCTGGGAGAAAAAAGTGATGGTGGTCGATAAAATAGATGTCGCTGCGATGAACAAGATAAAAGCTCCGATCATTACGAATGCGATAAGTCGTTTTTCAACCACGTTGCGTATTTTTGCAGTGGGCCAGGCCCGATTAATATTTGCAGTCAAGGTCATCAATACTCCTGAGGCAGCCCAGGTGAGTCCGATTAAACCGATGATTCCTAATGCTCCACGTTGATTTAGAATCCCTTCAAGAAATTCAATAATCAAATCTGGTGGAATGGGAATACTCTCTTCAACCACTTGAATGATTTTTTCTTGGATATCAGGGATTTCTAGATAATAGCTTGCTGCAGTGACAATCACAATTAGCAATGGGGGAAATCCAAACATGGCAAAGAATGCAATACTGGCGGAACCTTCAATTCCTCGCAATCGTGAAAATCTTTCTATCGCATAACGGATTATTCCAGGGATGCCGAAGCTTAGATCATTCGCTCTCTCGAAATAACCTTCGAGTGTTTTGACGATGTTTGCCCCAAATTCTTCTCTTGGAATCATAATTTTTTTAGGTTTAATTACCTAGACATTCGGCTAACAAAGAAGTTAATAGATATTCCAACGTGTTGAATGAATAGTAGCGCTGACCTACGTCAAAATTTATATCAGTCATTTCAGCTGCCAGGGCAGGATCAGCAAGAATTTGACGTGAGGCATTGATACAGCCATTGTCAATATAATCTCCGAATCCAATTATCCTGAATCCTTTTGGTTGAATATCAGTTTTAAAAATTTCGTAGGTGCTCATAACAATCGGACGGCGATAATAAATTGTTTCAAGGAAGGCGTTTCCAAATCCTTCGACTCTCGATGGGTATGTCACCAGATCAGCTTGTAAATAAGCATCTTCAAGTGAATAGAGTTTTTTGCCATCAGGTGAAAATCCCCTGACATAATCAAAGTGGTCGGCGCCAAAAATCACTTTTACTCCTAGAAATTGAGCATACTCGCGCAAGTATGCCTCATAGTTCTTGCCTTCATCACCAGATTTATGGGAAATTAAAACGACACATTTCTGATCGATCCTGCGAGCCAATTCTATCGATAGCTCGATCCGTTTCCTGGGAACGATTCGGGTTGGCTGCAGCAAGATATGCTCATCTTGATCGATACCTAGCTCCTCTCGCATATCCTGATTGAATTCATCTAATTCTGGAGGGATTTTCTTGAATTCCATAACGTTGGGGATTAATGTCGAACTCAATCCAGTTCGTAATGCTAATTGTTTTTGGGCGAAAGAATTAATTACAACGTGACGAATTTGCCTTATAGTTGGAGGAAATGCAGCTCTCAAATAATCCTCAGCGCCGGAAATTGCATACCTTCCACGCTCCCAACTAAAGTCGTGGTGGTGAGCGATAGTTGGTATGTCAGCCTCGACAATAACTTCAGTGATTGCTAATCCCAAGGGGATGTTCATTGGGATTGACAAGATGTTTTCAGTGATCAGGATGTCCGGTTCAAATTTATCGATGAATTTGTGTAAATGGGTTTTGATATGCTCTTTTAATCGATTAATCTCAGATGAAGTTACCTTCAACCTCCGGTAATCATCGAAAAGGTCTTGACTTAAACCTTTTATTTCAGGATGAGAGAAGTGAGCTTCAGGCAATAAATATGTCTGATCTGCAGGCCAGTCAGACTCTCCGGTGAAAAAATAACATTTATACCCCAGGTAAGTTAAAACTTTCACCCACTTAGCCGTTTCAAGGGAGACTCCGTCTGTTCCTGCCAGCCGGGTTGCAATAAATCCAATCCTTCGTCCAATTTCCATCGCCGATATCCTTATCGTAACTATTAAAAATTAGACAGGAGGTCCTTTAATTTTGATTCAAGGATCTCAAGTGAAAAATATTCTTGAGCTATTTGATAATTCATATCAGTGAATTTTCGGACCTCATCAGGAGCATCCAGTAACAAACGAGTCTCCTCGACAATGTTTTCATTGACGAAGCCATCTAATTCAATGAATTTAAAGCCTTTTGGTTTAATATCCGCATTGTAAACCGGGTATCGATTAACCACCGTCAGCTTCTTGAGGTAAATTGCCTCCAGGAGGGCATTTCCAAAGCCTTCATACAGACTCGGGTAAGTGATTAAATCGGTGTTTAGATATGCATCCCAAAGAGAATAGATTTTATGTCCATTCATTGTCCCACGTTCAGTACCAATCAAGTGGTCGATCAACTGCACTTCAACACCCATGACTGATGCTTCTCTCTTCAGCCAACGCCAGTAAGTCAATCCTTCATCATCTGAGCGGTGGGAAATATACAACCGTGGCTTGGGAAGGTTCAATCCCTTCACGAGTTCGAAAGCCATCTCAATTCCTTTTCGCTGGACCACCCGAGTGGGTTGCAGGATGAATAAATCATCCTTTTGCAACCCCAGGCTCGAACGAAAATCTTGATTGAAATCATCAAATTGGGGAGGGGGGGCTGCAAAATCAAGTACATTAGGAATTACTATGGAGTCGATACCTCTGCGAGCATTCAATCGCGCTTTTGCGATTGAATTGATCGTTACGTGCTGAATATTGGGGAGTTTTGCTGGGAAAGCAGTATCTAAGAGGTCGAGGATAACGTTTGTTTGGTAACGTTGACGTTCCCAAAAGAAATCGTGGTGATGGGCGATTGTGTCAATTCCTAACTCAGCAATTAAACCTGTCAGGGAGACTCCCAATGGCAAGTTCATGGGAATCGTTAAAGCATTTTGGACGATGATCAAATCCAGGTGGTTTGACCTGATAAAGCTGCGCAATGGTGCCCGCATCTCATCGGCGCGACTATAAATCTGGTCTGCAAGTTCATCTTCGTCTGGATCGGGATCAGCTCCAAATGCTTTCTTGCTGAGCGCATAGACAGTCTGGTCAGCGAAGTGTAGTTCTGGAATTACAGTCCCGTTTTTCGCATAGCCACCGAGTTCGCCAGCACAATAATAAATATCATGACCTAACTTGGCAAGTATTTTGGCCCATTTCTGAACTTCTAGCGTAACGCCATCCGTTCCATTCAAGCGAGTTGCTATAAATCCGATGCGCATGTCAATGACCTATTCTGTGGGGATAATACATTCAGGGGAGTCGTTCTGGGGGCTGTTTACATACCTGGATACCGGGTATGCTTCCATTTCTTCAGCAGGGTATGGTTGGAGGAAGGATTTTAACAAGGATGGATCATTTTCACCTTCTTGAAGCCATTCACTGTACGCAATTTGTGGCAAAATGACTGGCATTCTATTATGAAATTTTTCGACTAAGGGGTTAGGTTCAGTGGTAATGATTGTGAAGGTGCGGATTTCAGAGCCATCTGAAGAGTTCCAGCTGTCCCAAAGACCCGCAAGCGCAAAGGGTTCCTGGTGTTTCATTCGCAAATAGATCGGCGTTTTGGTCTTTGTGCCAGGTTCCTTACGCCATTCGTAAAAACCATCCGCAAGCACGAGACATCGTTTGTATTTAAAGGAACCCCGAAAAGATGGTTTTTCAGCTAAAGTTTCAGCGCGGGCATTGATCAATCGATTACCAATTTTCGGATCTTTTGCCCAGAAGGGAATTAATCCCCAGTTATAGAAGTCTACCCGGTTTAAACCATCATTCGATATTACTGCAGCCGGTTGAGAAGGAGCAATATTGTAACGAAGAGGTATGCCTTCTGGTATATCTGCCCAGGGAAAAGCTTCTTGTAGTTGTCCAGGATCGACGGTTAGGGTAAATCTTCCACACATTAATTTCTTCCTTAATCAATTATCTTTCAATAGTTTGAATGATGCCACCACCCAAACAGATGTCCTCATCATAAAAGACGGCTGCTTGACCGGGGGTGATACTGATAATTTTACGATCAAATTTTACTTTAGCGTACCCATTTTCTTCAGGCTTTATCACTGCCCATTCTTCTGGTGACTTATAACGAATCTTGACTTGAGCTCGGATAGGTTCCACCGGTGGTTCAATGGATACCCAATTCACATCTTTTGCTGATAATTCATATTGTTCCAACTCTTCTTTAGTCCCGACTACCAACTCATTTCTTTCTAAGTCCTTCTCTAACACAAAGAGTGGGTCAGGAGATGACAATCCTAATCCCCGTCTTTGTCCGATGGTGAACATTGCCAGGCCGTCATGTTCCCCAAGAATCTCCCCTTGGTGGTTTTTTATCAATCCCGAATTATGGTCTTGTGACGAATTTCGTTTAAGAAATGCTCGATAATCACCCTCACCCAGGAAACACAAATCCTGGCTATCTGGTCGGTCAGCTACGGGAAGGTTGAACCGATGGGCAAATTGTCGAACTTCGTTTTTTGAATATTCCCCAAGAGGAAAGATTGCTCTGGAGAGTTGTTCCTGGTTTAGAACATGGAGTACATAAGATTGATCTTTACTCCGATCAACAGCTTTTAATAATTGAATACGCCCGGACTCTTCCCGTAAGCGGGCGTAATGACCAGTGGCCATATACTGAGCCTCGAACGCCAAAGCGTGGTTCAATAACAATCCCCATCGAATCTCCCGATTGCAAATAAGGCAAGGATTTGGTGTGACTCCACGCGAATAGCCTTCAATAAAATACTTCACTACGTGGTTGTAGAATGGTTCCTGGGCATCAATTGCATAAAATGGGATCTTGAGTTGAGCTGCAACCCGTTTTGCCTGAGCCATTGCATCAGGTGTGCAGCAACGATTTTGCTGTCCCGTTCCTGGTTCACTCCAAAGCCGCATCATCATTCCAATGACTTCAAAACCTTGTTCGACTAACAGCGCTGCTGCCACCGAACTGTCAACTCCACCACTCATTGCAACAACAACTCGGGGTGGTTGAGCGTGACCTTTCTTATTTTGGTCTTGAATATTTGAACTCATGTTTTGGAGTGGAGATTGTCCTTTCAGATAGAAGATTAATTACCTAATACTTTAATGCCCGAACTTGTTGAACAAGGTTGGGTAGGGTTTCCAAGAATCCCTCAACCTCATTAGATGACGTCATTTGTCCGAGGGTTACACGCAGCGATCCTAATGCCCATTCTCGAGAATATCCAAGCGTGAGCAACACATCCGAAGGTTCAGGATCACCAGTCTTACATGCTGAACCTGAAGAACACGAATATCCAGCTGCATCGAGCATCATTAACAGGGTATTTCCATCAACATCTTTGAAGACAAAGCTGGCATGGTTTGGTAAGCGTTGGATTGGATGACCAGTTACCTTAGATGATGGGATTTTGTCAAGAATCCGATTCATTATTCGATCGCGCATGGAGAGGTAATGATCCAATCTAGCTTGATGTCCTTCTTGTGCTAATTCGAACGATTTTGCTAAGCCAACAATATATGGGATGTTATGCGTACCTGCGCGTAAATTATTTTCCTGTCCACCTCCAGTGAGTACAGGAAAAATAGGAGTGCCTCGGCGGACATAGAGCGCTCCAACTCCTTTTGGTCCATAGAATTTATGGGCTCCAATACTCATCAAGTCCACATTAAGTGTTTCAACATTGATGGGTAGGTGTGCTGCTCCTTGCACTGCATCGGTATGGAAAGGAACCCCTCGTGTTCGGCAAATTTCCCCAATTTCTGTGATCGGGTTTATTGTTCCTATTTCATTGTTTGCGTGTATCACAGAAACGATAGCAGTGTCTGGGCGAATGAGGGATGCAAGATCGTTGAGAGAAACCATGCCAAACTGATCAACAGGGATAATCTCGATTTCAAAACCATGCAAATCTTGCAGCTGGTAAGCTGTGTTTGAGATTGCATGATGTTCAACAGAGCTGATCAATATATGTGCGGCTCCTCTTTGACGCCTTTCAGCGAAGGCAACTCCCCGCAACGCTAAGTTATCACTTTCGGAGCCACAAGATGTAAAAATGATCTCCCCTGGTTGGGCGCCAAGTAATTCCGCGACAACCTGCCGAGAATCCTCTAAAGCGCGTTCTGCCTGCTGCCCATAATAGTGAATGGAAGAAGAATTGCCATAATTTTGATTAAAATATGGCATCATAGCCTCAACCACCCTTGGGTCAACTGGCGTGGTTGAGGCATAATCCAGGAATATATTCGATTTCACTTGCATATATTTATTCTAATGGTTCAGGATGACCAAGCAAGATTATAGCATGTCTCATATAAAAGTTTGGCATGTGCTTTTCCCATAATTTGGGATAGAAATTATTATAATTTCCGGATAAAAATACCAAAATTCTTTCTCTACAATTCTTTCCCTTGTTATAATAGGCAAGTTATTAATCTCACCTTTTGGAGGTCACAAGATGGGGAAAATCCGATTTGGTACTGATGGCTGGCGGGCAGTGATCGCGGAAGAGTACACCTTTAACAATGTGCGCCGATATGCCCAAGGTTTCTCAGATTATTTAATTTCTCAAGGATATCAAGGCGAGTGGGTAGTTATTGGCTATGATAAGCGATTCCATTCTGAGAATTTTGCTGCGGCGTGTGCAGAAGTATTGGTCGCAAATAATTTGAGGGTGCATTTAACTCAAGAGGCAACTCCCACGCCAGTGATATCGTTTTCTGTTGTCGATAAGGGCGCTGTTGGAGCAATTAATATCACTGCTTCACATAATCCACCTTCAGATAATGGGTTTAAAGTCAGAAATCGTTTTGGCGGCGCGATCGCTCCAGAAGGATTAACAGATATTGAAAAACGGATCCCTGATTCCCTCGAGGCTGTAAAACGGGTAGATTTTTCCACCGCATCATCAGATGGGCGGATTGTATTATTTGATCCAAAACCAGTATATATCGAACAGATCCACAATCTGATTGACCTGGAGCCGATCAAATCTGCAGGATTAACAGTCCTGGTTGATCCCATGTGGGGGTGTGGAGCTGATTGGTTTTCTCAATTATTAAATGGGGGAACGACAAAGGTGGTTGAGATACATAATACCCGCAATCCATCTTTTCCGGAAATGACCCGACCTGAGCCTATTCCCCCCAACGTTGATGTAGGATTGGCAGAAACACGTAAACAAAAAGCAGATATATTAATCATCACCGATGGAGATGCTGACCGGCTTGGTGTGGGCGATGAAAATGGTGAATTTATTGACCAATTACGCGTCTATGGATTGTTAGCTTATTATCTGCTTGAGGTTCGGGGAGAACGAGGTCCAATCGTAAAGACACTTTCCACTACTGATATGCTCAAGAAATTGGGAAAAATCTACGATGTACCAGTAATTGAGACTGGAGTGGGATTTAAGTATGTTGCCCCTGCAATGTTGGAACATGATGCATTAATTGGTGGAGAAGAATCGGGTGGTTATGCATTCCACGGACACGTCCCCGAACGAGACGGTATTCTAGCTGGATTATATATATTAGACATGATGGTCAAGCTGCAAAGTAAACCCTCTCAATTGATCGATCTGCTGTTCGATAAGGTGGGCTCTCACTATTACGATCGCATTGATACCCGGTTTACAGGTGACTCCCAATCCCGGCGGGAACGCATCTTAGAAGCTAATCCAGAAACAATAGGTGGTCTGAAGGTCACTGGACTCAACACGAAGGATGGTTTTAAGTTTTCCCTGGGTGATTATGGTTGGCTGCTGATTAGATTCTCTGGAACCGAACCAATCATCAGAGTATACACAGAGACGACTGAGCGAGATCGTGTCCAGGCAATATTGGAGGATGGGCTTCGTGTGGCAGGTATCAAATAAGTGCTTGTAGACACGCATTGTCATCTGGACTTTAACCGATTCGACTCAGACAGACATCAGGTAATATCTCGAGCGAGAGAATCCGGATTAGAACGTATGTTAAATCCTGGAATTAACCTCGGATCCAGCCAGGCCGTAGTGAATCTCTCAGAGAAATATGCTGAAGTTTATGCAGCAGTTGGTGTTCATCCAAATGATGGACTTTCATGGGATAGTGATACATTAAGACGTTTACGGGAATTATCAAACCATCCAAAAGTTGTGGCCGTAGGTGAAATTGGTCTCGACTTTTACAGGGACCGGACCCCAAAAGAATTACAAATTAAAATATTCATCGAACAGCTTGAACTTGCGGCTGAATTGACGCTGCCGGTTGTCATCCACAGTCGTGATGCAATGGCAGAAGTATTGGAGATCTTATCCGATTGGCATAAAGGATTGGTGAAATCTCATTCTGTTTTGGCGGATCGTCCGGGAGTGCTGCATTCATTTTCGGGAGATGAGAAATTTGCAGAGCAAACGCGCATGCTGAATTTTTTTATCGGGATTACTGGTCCTGTTACTTTTCGTAATGCAAGAGACCTTCAGGATTTAGTGATAAGATTACCTCTCCAAGATTTGTTGATTGAGACTGATGCACCGTTTCTTACACCCCACCCGCGGCGTGGAAAAAGAAACGAGCCGTCAAATGTTAGGTTCGTGGCTGAAAAGATCGCCGAACTTCACCAAGAAGCTTATAATACTGTTACAGAAATCACAACAGCAAACGCAACCCGGCTGTTTAAATGGTGAAAATTTAATTGACTACTGCAACTTTTTATACTCCAGTACAAAACAGCATTCGGCAAGTTGAAACGCGGATGCGAGATGTGACGAATGGGCACCACCCCGATTTAGGTGCTGCTCTTGATCATCTACTATCTTCGGGAGGGAAAAGGATTCGACCGGCTGTGGCTTTACTTACCGGTGAAATGTTGGGAGCGGATAGGGACAAGATTATATCCCTGGCTGCAGCAATTGAGTTACTACACACAGCAACGCTTGTGCATGATGACTTGATTGATGGTGCCCTTTTACGACGTGGAATTCCAACTTTAAATGCCCAGTGGACTCCTGGCGCGACAGTATTGACCGGAGATTTTATATTTGCATGTGCAGCAAAATTAGCTTCAGAAACTGAATCGGTAGAATTGATCCATATCTTCGCAGAAACCCTGGCGACGATTGTGAATGGTGAAATCACTCAAATGTTTCCACGACTCAGTGATGATTACTATGAAGAGTATTTAAATCGGATATATGCCAAGACTGCATCATTGTTTGAGTTGGCAACCGTAGCCCCATCAATTCTCAGCCCGATAAGCGAAACATCTGCTGACGCAGCGCAGCGATTTGGGTATGGAATAGGCATGGCATTTCAGATAATTGATGATGTATTGGATTTCACCGGAAAACAAGATGCGATTGGAAAACCAGTGGCGAACGATCTGCGCCAAGGTCTGGTTACACTCCCAACAATTTTTTACCTTGAATCACACCCAGATGATTCAAACCTGAGCATGATTCTCAGCCGGAAAGAAGTGGATGAAGAACAATTAGCTCACTTAGTTGGTGATATTCAAGAAAGTGGGGCGATAGACAAATCAGTTGAGAAAGCGAAACACTTTGTTGATCATGCATTGGATGCCCTGGATGAGCTGCCATTAACATCTGAGCACCAGGCTTTAGAAAATTTGTCAAAATATATTGTTGATCGTCACCTTTAGAGGTTGATTATTAATTCAGACAAAAAATTATCGGTAACCAGAATAATCGATCAGTAATTTTCTCCTTGACGGTGTCAAATCATGGTGATATATTTAGCGAAATATGTTTACAACTAATCTCGCAGGTGCGACCTTGAACAGTTTCGACACTAATCCCACTTCCATTGAGGGCGTGGGTATGAGTGCGCGATACGCTAATTAATGCATTATCGCAACATTCTATCGTTACCCCAACGCCCCAAAAATTACCGGGGCGTTTTTCTTTATAAATTTTGTATTTAGAAAAATTTAAGGAGTCGACAATGAGGAAAAGAATTTCACCAGATACACCTACTTATGCAGTCCCTGCGAAAACGTTGGTTCCAGTCAGCGATCATCTCACACAACTTACACGAATACCACCATCAAGAATGTTCTTGATCAAAAAATCGCTTGCCGTCTACCAGGAAAATAATCCAAACAGTCCAACATATGACGCTTCTCAAGGAGATGGAGGCGCCAGCTTACCAGGAACTCCAGTCGAAATACTTGAGCGCGCGGCCCAGATGCAGGTTGAAAATGGAACAGCTTATGGGATGCCCTTTGGAACTAAGGAGTTCCGCCGGTCTGTGGTTGAGGATTATTGGAAATTAGACTCAAGCTCAGGAATGGGTCCGGGCAATATAACTGGAACTGCCGGAGGGCGCGATGCTCTGGTAAAGGCTTATCAAGCAATGCTCGCTCTCGGACACGGAAGGCAAGGAGATGCCCTTATTGTCTCGCGCGTACCCTGGATCTCGTATAACTGGGGTCCATATGGAGTTGGAGCGAATGTTATGTGGGCACCAGGTCACCCCGATCAGGGTTGGGTTTACACAGAAGAGGCACTTCAAGCATGTGTCGATTTCGCGGCAAAAACCGAACGAAAAGTAGCAGGATTGGTGATCACCTGTCCAGATAACCCAACCGGCTTGACAATAACCCCTGAAAGGCAGGTCCAATTAGCAAAAGCTGCATTAAAAGCAGGTGTTGCATTCGTATTATTTGATTGGATGTACCATTTTGTGACCGATGAGCAACCGATGGACCTGAACTCCTTCCTGGGGCACTTCGATCCTGATGAGCGAAAACGGTTGATGTTCCTGGATGGTCTTACAAAAAGCCTGGGAGCTTCGAATATTCGTAATTGCCATCTGATTGCATCAGAAGAAGTAACAAAATATATTGTCGCTTATGCTTCACATAGCGTGATGCCATCATATTATTCGCTGGCAGTTGGAATGGCTGCTTATCAAATGGGGTACCAGGAAGCAAGCCGGTCGATTGTGGAACCAACAAACGCCAGCAGGAGAGTTCTCAAACAATTCCTTGAGGAAAAAGGATTGAAATACATCATCGGAAAAGGTTATTATGCCTTTATTCATGTCGGTCAATGGCTTGAGGCAAGGGGTTGGAGTGATTCAGAACCGCTGGGACAATACCTGGCCGAAGAACATGGTGTGGCAATTGTGCCTGGGGCCTTTTTCTCTCCATTTGGAGGTGAATGGATCCGATTTTCATATGCAACCCCTGCCCAACGAACGCTTGGGGCTGCGGAAAGAATATTGGAAGGATTAAATGAATTGGGTAATCATTGATCTGGAGTGAATGAATGAAGATGGCTGGATTATTCGAATTTACTGAAAGATATATGCTGGCTCGAGAAGCATCCATCAAAGCGAAACCTGAGGGTGGTTTAGCTGGGTTGGAAATCGAGTGGAACCTGCTAGATTCACAGTTCCACCCACTTCTTACAGTCGGTGCGGGTCCTGACCAAAAGTCATTTGTCGATTATCTGCGGTCTGATTTTATTTCGCCTCGCTTGAGAGAATTCAGCCAGCTGGAGGTATTCCATTGGATGATCGAATGGGCGACTCAGCCTTACTTCTACCCTCGGTCAGCCATCTATGAAGCCAGATTGTTGGAAGGAATATTAATCAACGCGTTGTTCAAGGTAGGAAGAGAATTTGATGACCGTCTATATATGTGGCATGGAAATTTACCCTACGTAACTTCAGTAAGTAATGACTCTATCCCAAGATCATGGCATCTAGCAAAACGAAGATACCTTGAACAATGCATCCATCTATATGGGGATTCTTTGGCGACAACCGGAACACACACCAATCTCTCCTTGCCGGATTCAATGTTTGAGTGGGATTTTATGCAGTTGCCAAGCTCTGACCGAACCGGTGGAGTTGAACCGCCAGTGCATATTGATGAATATAAGAGTGAATTCTACATCACTGCTACAAGGGTGATGCGGGCATTTGCATGCCTATTCATCGCTACGAGCGCCTCTACTCCATTTGTGGCTGGTTCAAAAAACAATCTACCCGTGGTTTACCTCTCGAAATTTGATTCAATTCGTAATTTAACTTTTCCAAGTCCAATTGAGTTAGATCTCCCTGACTTATATCGATCGCTAAAATCGTATTTGAATATTTCTTATGACTTAGTCCGGCGAGGCATCCGTTTTGGTAATAATAACTGGACACCAATTCGAGCAAGGTCTTTTGCTGAGCCAGTCGAGCGGTTGATCGATCTAACGAGTGAACAGCTGCATGATTTGTACGGACGAGGATTATTTGTGTTAGGGCAAAATCAATCGCTGGACGAGATGGTCAACCAGATTGAGGTGCAGAACTTGCTTGCCAGAATTAATCTGCCTATGGCCCGATTAGAAATCCGCACCGATGATGGTGGTAATCCATTGGATCTTGAGATCGCCAATATAACTCTAAAGCACTTGCTGTTACTTCGAATTTTCGCAGATAAGGAATTTGGACATTCATTTGATTATGATCTACAAGATATCCAACGCGCCCGGCGAAACGAGAAATTAGCAGCTAAATTTGGTTTGGGTGCACGCATTGAGAATCCCATGGACAAGAAATCAATTTCGATGCGAGATTTCTTGTCTTGGACGTTGAAAGAGGTGGAACCACTTGCAGAATCACTTGGAATGTCAGATGATCTTATTCCACTAAAAATTATGGCTTCAGGTGGTCCCAATACTGCGGAACGTTTACGCGCAGAGATGTGTAAAGAACTGGGCAGTACCTCTTCTGAACTTTGTGAAGATATCCCGGTGCCAATCGAATTACTAAAAAAGTTAGTAGAAGACCGTGAAGAGCAAGTAATGAATGATGTCGAGCTCATTGCAGAGACTTTTCCATCGATTGAAGAAGATTGCCAGAAGTTGGGAGAAATTCTCCAGTATTGCCGGGAGGATGTTCACCCCGACCCGATCCTACCAATTCGCTTTCGGCCGCGACCAGAGGCAATGATCGAGATTTCATATCCCGATAAAACCAGCGAAATCATCAGCCTGGCGAAGAATTTGATCGAAATCCCCTCGGTGACAGCTGGGGCTGAAGAACGGCTCGAGGAGGTTCTTCGAGCGGCAATTTTAATTTACGATTATTTAAGAAATCACGGTCTTGAGGTGCGGTATTTCAATCACAACAGATACCCGGCCATTCTGACTGGTTTCAATGGACAGCTAGAGGCACCAGTCATGCTATCCGGACACTATGATGTCGTCGCTCCAGAGCCTGATGATTCTCAATTTGTACCTCGTCAAGAAGGAGATTACTTGTGGGGCCGGGGTTCAGCAGATATGAAGACTGTTGTAGCCACTTATCTGGTTTGGATGAAGGACCAGCTGCTTCGAGGAGAACCCTATCCACCAATAAATTTATTATTGGTTGGAAATGAAGAAAATGGTGAGAGAGAACCGATGGGCTCTCCGCATGTATTGGACATCCTTAAGTCTGAGGATTATGCACCAGAGTTGTTTATTACCGGTGAAAGGACAGGTGAACAAGGTGACGAATTATGGGGCGAGATCTGCATTGAAAACAGGGGGGTGATGCGCTTCGAAATCATCGCCAGAGGCCAAAAAGGGCACAGTGGAATTGCAGCAACCAGTGTTGACCTGTCGTCAAAGCTGCTAGAAGCACGCGCAGATATCGAAGACTTGCTAGGTGAGCAGCTTACATTGACCAGCTCAGATGGATGGCAATCCCAGGCGACCTTCCCGTATATTCAGATAGGTGTGCCAGGTGTCTTTAACATTCGCCCCGACTTTGGACGGGTGGGTGTGGAAATCCGTCCAATTCCACAAGATGAATTAAATGAGCTGCACAGAATATTGGCATCCTATTGTGAGGCTAATGATCTTGAATTCCATGTCTCCGTGATGGAGAATGGCATCGCTTGCGACCCACGCAATCCTTACCTGAGTTCCCTAATTGAATCTGTCCGTAAGATTAGTAATTATGAGCCTCGACTCGGGAAAAAATTACCAGGTACGAGCGCCCGTTTTGCGCCGCGAGGTCAAGGCGTTGTTTGGGGGCAAAGTGGGTTGAATCCGCACGCAAGAGATGAGCGTCATTTTATTCCCAGTATCATGCCTTATTATCGGGCATTGAGTGAATTTGCAGGGGTAATTAAATCTAAATAATTGACAAAATTGATTGGGCATAGTACCATTTTGCCGCTTGACATATCGGCGAGGTAGCTCAGTTGGCAGAGCAACGGCATCATAATCCGTGGGTCGCGGGTTCAAGTCCCGCCCTCGCCACTTTGACAAAAATGGTGTTATCCCTCTAAGTAAACTATATTTGTGGGGTGTTTTGCGGACTATCCTGGAAGCATTTCTGGATAGTCCATTGGTTATTATTGGTCGATAGCGGTCATATGTATCGCCTCTTGCATCAACATTTTCTGATACGAAGATATATGCTTCACCATCGCGGAACTCACATTGATCAAGAATACGGACTTTAATCATGGTTATCACCTCCTTTCATGGAATCAAAAAAACCCGCCTCCGAAGAGACGGGCAAGATGAATGGATTGCCGTGCGATTGATTACAGGATGAAGGAGGCACGAGGCCCTA
>JBEQLH010000274.1:0-4546 GCA_040326075.1 Anaerolineales bacterium | reverse complement strand
GTAAGGATTTCATATTGGCGCTGCGTGCCCAGCTGGCAGGGATAGCACTTTCCACAGGACTCATGGGCAAAGAATCTGGCCAGGCGCATCATGGCATCCCGAATATCGCGCGATTCATCAAAAACCATCACCACACCTGAGCCTAAAGGTAAACCAGCTGCCTGCATATCCTCAAAAGAGAGTTTCACATCCAGGTCTTTGCCATCCGTAAAGGCGCCTGCCGCGCCTCCGACCAGAATGGCTTTGAGCTTCTGGTTATCTCGTATGCCTCCAGCCAGGTCGTATACCAGGTGTCTCAAGCTGATCCCAAAGGCAGCTTCATATAAGCCTGGTCGCTCGACATCACCCGAGACACAGAACAATTTCGATCCTGGCGATCTCTCAGTACCCAGCTGGCGGTAAGCCCGTGCTCCCTGGTTGATGATATAGGGGATATTGCACAACGTCTCGACGTTGTTGACTGCCGTCGGTTTTCCAAATAGACCGTGTGTGGTGGGGAATGGCGGTTTGACCTTGGGGAAACCACGTTTACCCTCGATTGACTCGAACAGCGCGGTCTCCTCACCGCAGATATATGCCCCTGCTCCCTGGCGCAGCTCAATTTCGAAGTTAAAATCAGAATTGAGAATCTCTTTGCCCAGATAACCCGCTTCTTGGGATGCCTGGACTGCTTGCTCCAGAATTGCGAATGCACCCGGGTACTCCCCGCGTACGTAGATGTATCCTTGGTTGGCGCCGACCGCATAAGCGGCAGTGATCATACCTTCCAGGATGCGATGCGGGTCTCCCTCCATCAAAACCCGGTCTTTGAAGGTTCCCGGCTCCGATTCGTCGGCGTTGCAGACCATGTATTTTGGCATACCCCTGGCTGCAGAGGCGCCTTCCAACTTTAATCCGGTTGGGAAGGCAGCCCCGCCCCGGCCCACCAGCCCGGAGATTTTTATTACCTCTATCACCTCCTGGGGCGTCATTTGCAGCGCTTTCCGCAAACCTGAGTACCCTCCGCCAGATTCATATTCACCCAGTGTTGTCGGTCTGCCTTTACCAC
Organism: Anaerolineales bacterium; assembly: GCA_040326075.1. Taxonomy (GTDB): domain Bacteria; phylum Chloroflexota; class Anaerolineae; order Anaerolineales; family UBA4823; genus PFL25. Next base: position 3,498 of record JBEQLH010000274.1, on the reverse strand, counting down.
AGTTGGCGGTCAGAAATCTTAAATCGCCATCGACAACCGTCCTGAGGCGATCAATGTTTCCTGAGATGATCTGAGAAACTTGTTTCGCATCGATCCTTCCAGCAGGAATATCCCCCACCAGTGCAGCCGGCGCATGCTGGCAGAGACCCAGACAGGGAGCTCTCTCCAAGCTGAATGCCCCGTCAGCGCTGACTTCGTCCAATGAGATGTCTAAATGCTGGCATAATGCTTCCAGGACAACGTCACTTCCTGAAAGAGCGCATGCCGGATCCCCACATACCCGCACAATTGTGTCCCCCACGGGCTCTTTGTAGAGCATAGCGTAAAATTCGATCACGCCGTATACATCCGCCAGTGGGGTCCCCAGTGCCATTCCAATTTCTCTGGCAGCTGCTTCTGGAATATAACCGTAAATCGATTGCGCGCGGTGTAAAGCTGGCAGGAGATCAGAGCGCTCTCTCAGGTCTTTCAGGGCGCTCTTTAGCGGAGCCAGGTCGACTTCGGCCATTCTTATTGGCCTTTTCCAGCTTGTTGCTTCTCCCAGGCCAGCTGCCAGGAATCGTACGCCTCAGCCCAATTATCCTTGCTTACCACGAGTTCCTTATCTACCCCATCCCTGTCCATGATCAGAAAAGTCCTATCTTCTTCTCCGTCATCAAGGACTTCGAGTGTGCAGTCGATCGGTGTGATCTCCCCTCGTAAAAAATGCCAGCTAAAATGAGTCTCACACGCCGGCGTCCAGCAAGTACAGGTACGTCGATCTAAGGTGATTTTCATGGCGATCTCCTTTTCATAATGGTGGCAAAAATGCAAATGAGATTAACACTGTATCAGGTTGTGCAGGTCATGACCAGAGTATATCAGCACTAAATTGAGTGATATTTATCCAGTTTTAACTGATTGTTGAATCACTTCAGGGTCGGGAGAACACCAGCTCCCAGGAGCCCCAATATCGCCTGCCGCTGTCGGTCTCACATTCAGCAGGAGTTATATCTGGGACGGTCTGGCCTCCGCCAGCCATGCGCACCTCGTACACCAGGCCCGGGGACATCAAGAAGTCGGCATATCCTGACCCTATTTCAGGTTTTAATCCGGTATAGAAATAGTCTTCTCCGCCCTCCCAGGTGACAATAATTTCCCGGTTGGATAATTGCTGCCCGGAGGAATTCTCAGCGACGATCTGGATTAACGGTCCAGTGATTTTTGTGTCACATACAAAATTGTTTTCTTGCAGCACAAAGGGCGTTCCAGGAGTAATCGTTGGGGTGCGAGTGGGAAGGGGCGTAGCGGTTAAATTAGATGTGCGGGTCGCCTGTGGAGTTAGATCAGACGGCAGGGGTGAAGAGTTCGCCGCAGCACTTTCGGAAGTTGACTCCTCAGCTGTAGCAGTAATGGTGTTCGTAATTTGTGGGGTATTAGGAATTTGGTCCTGGGCTGTAGTCTCGTCTGGAATCGAGGTTGGAATAAGGGCTGATTCTCCTTGCCCCAGGGCAACCGCCAGCAGGCCTAATGCCTGGGCTTGCAGTGGTGAATTTCCTTCTCCCAGGGTGCGTTGAGCCTGTTCTGCGAGGGCGCGCACGACGTCATCATCATCTAATAATTCAAGGCGAGCCTCAGCACGAGGTAAATTCCCAGTGGCAACATAGGCAGCTGCGATCATGGCCCGGTATTGATCCTTGAATTCGGGCTGCAGGGAAGCCGGTGAGGTGTCCCGGTCCTGGAATTGCTGAGGTGCAATTAACCAGGCATAAACCAGGCCCAGAACGATACCGATCACAAAGCCGGTGAGCAGGTACCAGTGACCGCGTTCATCTCTCATGGTTGCGGTGCTCCTGGATTGGGGCTCCAGGTTTGAAATTCGCTGGCCAGAATGCTGAGTAATTCTTGGTCTGAATCTGCGTATGGAATTTGGGCTGCGAGAATCATCGCCTGGCGCACGATCTCCGCTGGGGGACTATCACCAAGAACCGCCAGTCTCCGGGCGGCCAAATCTAAATCCCCCTCCGCCTGGTAGGCTTCAGCAACCATTAAGACGTAGTCTGTCTGATAATCAGAGCGGAGTTTGGCAGGAGTCGTATCGACATACTTAACCGGGTTGATCAACCACCCGTATGCCAATCCTACACCAACCCCAAGCAGTACAACGATGAAGAACCAGATCCAACGTCTCATTGCAATCTATTGTGCCACAGACCTTTAACCTGGGCAAGAGCCTGGGGAAACCGCATATTCATTCTATTAAATTCACAAGGGCGTAGAATTTTGATGAAACCATTCACGCCCTTGGTGATTTGCTGTTGAATAAATTTACTTGGGCTTCTTGAGCAATTCCCGTAACGCTGCCAGGAGTAATAGAACATTTTCACGGCGGCTGCTGAAACCCATCAGACCAATCCGCCAGATTTGACCTTGCAGAGGTCCAAACCCGCCCGCGATCTCAATGTGATAATCATTCAGCAATTTCTTGCGGACATCTAAGGCATCTACCCCTGGAGGAACATTAGGGGTGGTGAGGCTCGCCAAACGGTTTTCGACAGGAATCAACAGCGATAGGTCCATATCTTCAAGACCACTCCACAGGGTCTCGGCATTCAATTGGTGGCGATCAAATCGTGCTTGGAGGCCCTCTTCAGCTACTAACCGTAAGGCTTCTCGTAAGGCATAATTCATATTGATTGGTGCAGTGTGGTGGTAAGTGCGCTCATCGCCCCAATAATGTTCTAACAATGAAAGATCGAGATACCAGTTCTGAACTGGGGTGCTGCGATTGCGGAGCACCTCAAGTGCACGTGGAGAGAGCGTCAATGGTGCCAGACCAGGAGGAGCAGATATACACTTCTGCGAACCGCTGAAAGCCACATCGATATCCCAGGCATCAACCTCCACAGATACACCACCTAGAGATGCCACGGTATCCAGTACCATCAGGGCCCCATTTTGATGAGCTGCAGCAGCTATTTCAGCAATCTCTGGTTGTTGAACACCGGTGGAGGTTTCACCGTGCACAATTGCCAGCAGCTTATACTTTTCCTGACCAAGAGCAGTTTTTATTTCATCTGGATCGAAGACTTCTCCCCAGGGACGATCAATACGATCGACCTGGGCGCCATACCTTTCTGCTATTTGGAACAGCCGCTCCCCAAAATAACCCTTGATCGCGATCAGAACGTGATCATCTGGTTCAATTAAATTGCACAGCGCGGCTTCCATCCCGGCGCTGCCTGTTCCTGAAACAGGTACCGTGAGCTCGTTTTTTGTCTGGAATAAGTAGCGCAGCAATTCCTGAACCTCTTTCATTATGGCTATAAACTCGGGATCGAGGTGACCAATCACAGGTGACCCTAACGCGCTTAAGACTCGCGGTGGTACCATACTGGGTCCAGGTCCCAAGAGGATGCGTGGTGGAATGTTTAAATCGTGATAACTCTTGGCTTCCATTATGATCTCCTAAATGCGTGATTCGATGTTATCTGTCACTTATTAGTTTACAACAAACAT
>JBEQLH010000273.1:0-4548 GCA_040326075.1 Anaerolineales bacterium | reverse complement strand
GGACTCTCCCTCCCCGGCTATCACTGAAACTGCTGCTGAACTGCTTACCTGGCTCAGGTCAGCTAACAGCGCATCACCATAGTATTCCGGATTGCAGCTATTGTCTCCAATCAGGTTGTGCAAATTGACGTCCAGTGTGGCATTCTCTGCGATGAAGCAATCTGGGACGCCGTATTTCTCAAAGGTGGCGTAATTACCGGCAATAATCGAATTCTTCACGTTCAGCAATCCGTGCACCACATCAACCCCGTCTTTACTTTGGACATAGATGCCACCCCCACTCTTAGCGCTGTTGTTGCTGATGGTGCTGTTGGTCACCTCACCCACACCGTTGACAAATACACCGCCTCCATCACCATTGGCTGAGTTGCCGCTGATCGTCGTGTTGATCAGCACCAGCGAGCCTTTGCAGGCAACATGAATGCCACCGCCTTTCTTTATGGCACTGTTGTTGCTGACGGTGCTGTTGACCAGTTTTACTTCTCCTGTCAAGACCTTTATCCCACCGCCGGTTGAACACTCCAGGTAATGTATCGCGCCGCCTCTGGCCTGGTTATCATTTACCGAAGAGTTGGTCAGGGTTAACGTGCCTTCATTATGGATACCGCCACCGGTGCTGGCACTATTATCTCGCACGATGACATCTTCGAGCGTTAGTATCCCTTCGTTTCTGATACCACCACCGGATTCAGGCTCTGCGGTCGGGTTGCCATGCCTGATCGTCAACCCGCGCATGGTTGCTTCGATACCGCCGGTGATGTAGAACACACGCTCGTCGCTGGTGCCTGCAGTTTCGTGAGCTTGGACGACAGTACTATCTGCTCCCTGTCCCTGAATGATGACATCCTTATTTACGATGATACCTGCCTCTGTATGCACGGTACTGGTGATATTGATGGTTGCACCTGGGGAGATGTTTTCGTCATCGATTGCAGCCTGGATTGTAGAAAAATCGCAACCCTTATCGCATACCGTGACGGCTCCCGCGCTGTCGGCATGGCTAGACTGCACGAATGAAAAATTGAAGATAAATCCGCTCATCAGAACGGCGATCAGACATAGAAATTTGGGTTTGTTCAAGCCAAATGAATAATATGTTTGTGTCATCACTTCCTCCCACCTATTTACGTGCAAGGATAACGTTTGGTTCAATTTTTCACAATCTGCATCCTGCAAGATTTACTACTGGCAAATTTCCAGGTAAAAATCCTCCCTGACACCACAATTATCACTCACACAAGCCTCTGCTCTACTGAGTTAAATGTCAGACCCAGGTCATAGATTCTGAGAAGCACACCGAACGGGGTGGCCTGTCAAGTATCGGACCGGTCAGGCGCGTGGTGCCGTCAGGCTGTGGGGTGCGGCTGTTGTATTGGATTCTGATGCAGTGAAGAAGCGAATGAACGAGGTAGCTGTAAAGACGATAGTACCAGCAGATACATTTTCCAAGGTTGCAACTAACCACAGCCCCACAGCCAGCCCGCTCAGTGAAACCAGGAATTCAGCCAGTCAGGACGCCGAAAATTGACGCCGATGTACTGTATAGATTAGACAATCAACAAAGCTGGATCATGTCAATCAGCCTGTCATGAGCAGCCGTTTGATTTTCTTGTAAAATAGGGGAATTGGCTCGAAGGTATCCAATCTCATCGAGCTTTTCCATAATCGATTCTTTCCCCATTACCAGATAAATTCTTCACAAACTTCCACAACTTCTCTGCGTCGAGTGTTCCAACACTCAGCTCAAATACACCATCATCGTCTTCGAGCAGCAGCTCAACTACTCCAGGTTGCGGGAGATCGACAGCCAGGTAATAGCCTTCTTCCTGCGGAGATAAATAAAGCTGGCTTAACTCAGCATCAGATACACTGAGTGTAAACATCCACTCCAAGGCAGTGATCACAGCGCCCCACTCACCGGCATTGGCCAGAACGGTCAAAGCGATTAACTCAGCCTCGGCCTCGTTATCCCAACAGTGCTTGCCTTGGGCGACATGCGCCCACTCGTGAGCCATTACATACTTCCACATGGGCGTCGAATAGAAAGGATGCGAGGTATTTGCAAAGCGTTCACTCAAATAAACCTGCGCAGTGCAGCGACCGTTCCAGACCGTGGCACCCCAGTAGACTGCTGGCAAACTGTGCAGAGTCGTGTCGCTCGTGTCGGTTGGGATGCCTAACTCAGCATAATATGGCTCTATTTCTCGCCCGAATTGATCCAGCGCCTGATTTGATAATGGATCATCTGCCACGAATAACATGTTCAAATAAAGCAATACCGTTAACAATATCTCCATCAGCAACTGCTCTCCGCATTACGCCCATAGGTCAATCTAAACCGCTCTTGACCGCTCGCCATAGAATTGATTCCTGCAAGACCACAGGGTTGGAAAATTATTCTTATCTGAGTCTCAACCTGAATTTAAATGGCAGTAATCTGATCCACTTTTTGGTCTCTAATATGATCCGGTAAACTGCCAGGGCACAGAATATATTCTCAGACTGAATGTGGGATTTGTCAGTAGTACGGTTCTCCTAATCTATCAGGCGCCTTGTTTAACAAAATAAAACCTTACAAAGGCTGAGAGCCCTGGTAAGGTCTGGTCCGAATTTCTCCCTTAAAATACGAGCGGGTGACCTTTCGGCCACCCACTGCTCTTAAAGGACACTCGCAATGTCGAATTCAGTTTAGCATGGAACGTTCCAAACCTGCCTTGCGAGATTGCAAGGTACAACTAACAAGAATGCAAGGTTTTCATTAATAAAAGGGAATTTTGGTTACTTTTCTATGATTCCCCCATTAAAAAAAGAGGAGCGGGCCACCCACCCAAGGCCGCCCACCCCAATGACACTCGCACAAGCGTCAATAATAAGAACGCAGGTAATCAAATTTTGTTACACTTTTCCTCGAGGAATTCTTTCTTTTGGCTTGATTTCCTCCTTTTTCGACCGGCTGATGGCTACACGCATCAACTTCCTTTTTTCTCCAATGGTAAATCCCCGGCAGAGCATTGATTAGATTCTCATATTGTGAAATCTGCACCCCAGTTTCGTTTTATCCTTTTCACGTCAACCCACCCCACCACTTGAATTTCAGTTTATTAGAAAATTCTCAAGTTCTCTATCTTGATCTCTCATCACCCCTCGATTAAAATCCGGATAGTATGAGTAAGAATATTACACGACGTGAGTTTCTGAAGTTGGGCGGGCTGTCCCTGGGGACGATGGCCTTCACCCCATTTGTCCCCAGAGAGGACGTCCAGGATTACGGAAACATCGCGCGGGTGACGATCCACGAAGTCGATGTGTACGGGGAACCACGCGACGGCGCCCAAATCGTCGGGAAACGCTACCGCGACCAGCTGGTGCAGATTTATTACGAACTCGAACCACCAGATGCCCCAGCCTTCTACAATAAGCTGTGGTACCGGGTGTGGGGCGGGTATATTCACAGCACTTACCTGCAAAAGGTGGATATCAATTACAACCAGCCTCTCGGTCAGGTGGCTGAGGCTGGCCAGCTGGCTGAAATCACTGTGCCATACTCGCAATCCTACACCTTCAGCCAGAATAATGGCTGGCGGGTAGAATATCGCCTGTATTATGAGACCACCCACTGGATCACCGGTGTTGACCAGGGTCCAGATGGGAAAGCCTGGTACCAGCTGACGGATGAACTCCAGCCCTGGAGCTATTGGGTTCCAGCCAACCATTTACGACCAATCTCAGCAGAGGAGCTGGCACCGATCTCTCCCGACCTGCCAGAAGGTAGCAAACGGATCGAAGTCGACCTGGCCGGGCAAAGCCTGGTGGCATACGAAGGGGATCAGATTGTCCACCAGGCGCGCGTATCATCCGGGATTCCCAGCAGCCGCCCTACAGATAACGGCATCCCAACCGAAACTCCTAAAGGGCGTTTCAATATCTATTCAAAGATGCCCTCAAAACATATGGGCGATGGCAACTTGATGCAAGGCGATTTTGACCTGGATGCCTACGAATTAGTCGGTGTTCCCTGGACGATGTTTTTCCACCGTCTGGATACGGGGTACGCACTGCATGGCACTTATTGGCACAATAATTTCGGTTGGCAGATGAGTCATGGCTGCGTAAACCTGCGCAATGCAGATGCAAAGTGGCTCTTCCGGTGGTCCACGCCCGCCAACTACCCGGCAGAGGTCGAAAAGAACGGCTTCGGAACCCAGGTATATTTGTATTAATCCACAATAGGATTGATAAAAAAAAAGATGATCTCCAGTCTGTTGAAGTGTTGACCACTTAATCGCTATTATGACCAAACCAATAAACCGCCGCGAGTTCATAAAATTAAGCAGCCTGGGTTTAGGTACCATAGCCATCAAACCCTTTCACCGCATGCTGCCTCCTGAGGGGCGGACCGCTCCGGTGGGTATTGGCCGGGTAACCGTGTCCAGCATTGGTGTATTCAAAGAACCCAACCTCAAGAGCGAACGTCTCAGGATCCGGCAGAGAGATGATCTGGTCACCTTGAAAGAAGATCTGATCTCACCTCATGGTCCCCAACATAAC
>JBEQLH010000272.1:0-4555 GCA_040326075.1 Anaerolineales bacterium | reverse complement strand
GGCATCTCTTCCGCCGGTCGACCAACACAAAATTGTTCAAAACCTCGTAATTCCGGAATTTGGAGGTAAGTGTTTTCAACATCACCCTCTTCATTCAGGAAGATTTCAATTTTTCCGTGGCCTTCCAGGCGAGTGATTGGATCAATGGTAATACGTGTCATTTCACCTTTCCTCCATTTTTTCCGTTGTTTTCAGCCCTGACTCGCCCAAGAAGGGAGTGGGCCATGCTAAAACGATAGAATGTGCCAGATGGATCAGCTAACGTGTCCATGACGGCGTTGATTTTCTCTTCCAACTCGTGTTCATCTTCACCGGATGCACCGACGGTAACAACGGAAGCGATCGCAGACAACATCTTTGCTCCTTGATCCTCAACCCCATCGAGCGGGCCATAACAACCGCGGCAGCCCATGCCAACTTGTGGGCATAGAGCGCCACAACCAGACCTGGTGGCTGGACCGACACAGACGAGACCTTGTTCAAGTAAGCAAAGTCCTGGCTCGGGTTGGATTTCATACGGGCGATAGAACTGAGTGATTGACTTTACGTTCTTTTCAAGTGGACACTCCTCGCATACAGCGACAATACCAGCACCGACAATCGACCCGGCGGGTGGAAGGGGGCCTTCATTCAGTAAGGCATTCACCACTACCTCTAGCACTGCCCAAATTTGTTCCGGTTCTGGAGGACATCCAGGCAGATAATAATCGACATCCACAACCTGATCTAGGGATTTGACAGTGTTGTAAAACGATGGGAGGGTGAGTGTGCCTTCAGGGACCTGGGTCTCAACCAATGGAACAACCCTGTCGGGGTTATCGATAGTTTGATTATCGAAGTAAACAGTATTGAAGGTATCATCTTTGGTCGTTAAATTTGAAAGGGCAGGTATACAACCTTCGTAGGCGCATGAACCATAAGCGACCAGGATTTTTGATTTCTGACGAAGTAATTTCGCCATTTCCTCGTTATCGGATGTACGGATCGCTCCATTGAACAGACACACATCGATGTAGCCATCTGGATACCCTTCAACATGACTGTGTTTAAAGTCTGCTATGCAGGGAAAGAAAGCCAGGTCGAAAACATCATCTACGATGAGTATCTTGTCTCCGATGTTCAGTACGGATATTTCACATCCTCCACAGGAGGCTGCCCAGTACATTGCGAGTTTAGGTTTATCGGACATTATGAAACCTCCTCAAGTTCTGCTTCTACCTCGGCGGTTTCTACAGGTTTGTGACCATTACCGCCCAAAACTGTTTCACGCCATTGTAGAGGACCTAAAGCACGTACCTCTTCAGTCATACGATCGACAGCTTCTGCCAAAAGATTTCCTTCCGAGGCAGAAGCCCAGACAAGCTGAACTCGCTGCTCTTCAATCCCCCATTGTTTAAGCATGCGTTTCAGCAGGATATAACGGCGAAGTGCTTTAATATTTCCTTCAACATAATGGCACTCACCTGGATGACAACCGGCGATCATAACTCCATCCGCGCCCTCGAGGAGCGCTTTGAGCACGAATTGTGGATCCACACGTCCGCTGCACATGACCCGAATTGCACGCATATTCGGGGCATATTTTGTACGTGAGGTACCAGCCAAATCCGCTGCCCGGTATGAACACCAGTTGCACAGGAAACCAACGATTACAGGTTCGAATTGTTCGTTCATTTTTCTCCTCCGATTCAGACCGGGACAGCCTGGCGTTCCCTGACGTCCCAAAGAATACCTTCGATTTCGGACATCACTTGAACGTTAGTGAAGTGCGCGCCATTGATCGCTGAGCTTGGGCAAGCAGCGACGCAGGTGCCGCAACCCTGGCAGAGCGCAGTGATGACCTCCGATAATTTTTGGTCTTCGTGGAACACTATTGCATTGTAAGGGCACAAATCGTTACAAATGCGGCAACCTGAACATGCTTCTTTATTGATGCTGGCACGAACAGGCTCCATCATAAGCGTGCCTTGACTGATCAGACCTGCTACTCTTGCGGCTGCTGCAGCACCCTGGACAACAGAGTCTGGGATATCTTTTGGACCCTGGCAGGCGCCAGCAATGTAAATCCCCTCGGTCATCGTGGCAACAGGATCGAGCTTGGGATGGCGTTCAGTAAAGAAACCATCGAAATCACAACCCATCCCGAACATCAGGGAAACATCTTGAGAATCATGCCGGGCTTCCATACCTGCGCTAAGGATTACCATATCGACAGGTACGCGGCGCTGTTTCCCGATCAACGTGTCTTCAGCCTGGACGATTAATTTGCCTTCTTCGCCAGGTAGACGGGCAGCATCGGTCACGTCAGCGACCCGGCCACGGATAAAATGAGTGCCCTCCTCAAGCAGACGGTTGTAAAACTCCTCATAGCCTTTTCCTGGAGTGCGGACGTCAATATAGAAGTTAAACACGTCTGCTTCAGGCACCCGTTCATGAACCAGGTGGGCAAATTTCAGAGAATACATGCAGCAAACTTTGGAGCAGTATTCGTTGTAATTATTGTCCCTTGAACCAACACAGTGGACAATTGCGATGCTTTTCGGTACTGATTCGCCATCGCGCAGAACAATCTTGCCGACGGTTGGTCCTGAGGCGTTAACCATTCGCTCGAACTCGAGGCTGGTAAAGACATTCGCCAGGCGACCATACCCGTATTGTGGGATGCGGCGCGAGTCGAAAAGATCATAACCAGTGGCCAGGATCACGTTCCCGACCGGAAACTCGATCAGTTCATCTTCCTGCTCAAAATCGATAGCGCCGGTTGGGCAGAAGATTTGGCAGGCTTTGCATTTCCCCCTTTCGAAGTAAGTGCAGTTGGGAGGATCAAGGACCGGGTAATTTGGTACAGCCTGGGGGAAGGGCGTGTAGATCGCTTTGCGTTGTGCAAGCCCGGCTTCAAACACATCATCGACCACTTTGCGGGGGCATTTCTCCTCGCAAATCCCACAACCTGTGCAGAGCTCTTCGATCACGTAGCGTGCTTTTTTACGTACGGTGGCAGTGAAGTTGCCGACATAGCCGGAAATATTTTCAACCTCACTCCAGCTGTACAGGGTGATATTTGGATGCTGACCTACTTCCACCATCTTGGGTGTCAGGATACAGGCTGAGCAGTCGAGGGTAGGGAAGGTCTTATCCAGCTGTGCCATGTGACCACCGATAGATGGTTCTCGCTCAACCAGATAAACCTGGTTGCCGGCGTTGGCTAATTCTAAGGCTGCGCTGATACCTGCAATGCCACCACCAACTACCAGCGTCGATGAATTTATCTCGACTGGTATTGGTTCAAGCGGTTCGTGGTGAACTACCCTTTCGACCGCTCCTTGTACTAAAGCTTTTGCTTTATGGGTAGCTGCTTCTTTATCGGTTGTTGTCCAGGAATTATGTTCTCGGATGTTCGCCATCTCGAACAGGTATTGATTTAACCCACCTCTTTCTGTGGCGCCCCGGAAGGTTTTTTCATGCATATGAGGAGAGCATGCAGCGACAACAACCCTGGTCAACCCTTGCTCTTTGATATCTTCTTCGATTAGCTCTTGGCCGAGGCTGGAACACATGAATTTGTAATCACGTGAGCAGACGACATTGGGTTGCTCTCCTGCCCACTTGGCGACTTCCTCAACATCGACTACCCCGGCGATATTCGTGCCGCAATGGCACACGTAGACTCCTACTTTTTCACTCATCGGATTTTCTCCTTCGATAATGTTGGGGGTTCATAACATTTTTTGTCCTATAGGTGATTTATGTTTATCGGTAACCATATTTTTTCTAAGTTCAGTTAGGTTCCTTCGCGTATGCCAAAACTTTATCTGTTGAAACAAACTCAGCTCCAATTCCTAATTTCTTTGGAGCAAGTCCCATTGATAAACCGAGCAATTGGGTGAAATACATGATGGGAATTGAGAAATCTGTCCCAAACTCCTGGTTTACCTGCATTTGATAAATCTCGAGATTGGTCTGGCACAAGGGGCAAGCTGTGGCAATTACCTCAGCTTCGCTGTCCTGAGCATTTTGTAACAATTCACGCACCAGAGTGAGTGCTGCCTCGCGGCTGGTGATAATCAATGAACCACCACAGCAGCGCACCTTGTAGGTGAAATCAACGGGAGAAGCCCCGATTGCAGTCATCAGCTGTTCGAAGAATTGAGGATTCTCAACATCTTCATCATCTTTCTTTGGTCTGACTATTTGACAGCCGTAATAGGGTGCTACTCGAAGTCCGCTCAATGGGTGGGTGACTTTACTACCAATCTCTTCCAACCCCTTATCATCGACAAATATTTCCATCAGGTGTTTAACTTCGATATTACCTGAATACTTAAGATTGTCTGCTTCCAGTGCGTAATTTATATGGTCGGCCAGATCAGGATCTTCTTTCAGGTAGGCATTGGTGAAGTAAGCATTTTTATAACAAGCGCTGCAAGGAGCAACTAAATCATGACCTGCCTTTTCTGCCATTGCTAAATTCCGTGCCACTAAACTGTAGGCCAGAAGTTCATCGACATGGAAGTATGTTGTGGCACCACAGCAGTTCCAATCTTCGAGTTCTACG
>JBEQLH010000271.1:2686-4593 GCA_040326075.1 Anaerolineales bacterium | reverse complement strand
GAGATTTCTGCGCTCCAGTACCGGTACCCCTTCTCAATGCGCAGTGAATCGATCGCCTTATACCCAGCTGCGACCATTCCCTCCGCCTGGCCAGCTTGCCATAGCGTATCCCATAAAATTAAACCATATTCCATCGGGCAATAAAACTCCCAACCCAGCTCCCCGACATAAGTGACCCGGCACGCCAGAACAGGTACATCCCCGACGGAGATGTACTTGGCGGTCATGTATGGGAAGCCCTCATTAGAAATGTCATCGCTGGTTGCTTTACCGAGGATGGTGCGCGCTTTTGGTCCCCACAAACCGATACAGGCGTATGCAGAGGTGACATCCTCCAATTCAACTGATCCATCTTCTGGCATATTCAAACGCAGCCAGGAGCTGTCATGCTGCCCGAATGCGGTCCCAGTGATGATCAAGAAGCGCTGTTCCTCCAGTCTGGTGACTGTGAAATCACACTCGATACCCCCACGGGGATTCAGGCATTGCGTGTAAACGATTGTCCCAACCGGCTGATCAAGTTCATTTGCACATACCCGGTTGAGGAAACCCAATGCCCCAGGACCTCGAACCTCAAATTTGTTAAAAGAAGACTCATCAAATAACCCGGCTGTTTCCCGAGTCATTTGATGTTCATAACCAATGGCACGTGACCAATTATGGCGCGCCCATCCCTTCGGTTCATGTCCATGTCGGGCCAACGCCTCATAGGGCTTAAAGTAATTCGGCCTTTCCCACCCGGTGCGTTCCCCGAAGTATGCCCCCAGGTCTCTCAGCCGATGATATGTCGGTGAAAGGCGTAAATTTCGCCTGGTCATGCGTTCCTCGGCCGGGTAATGGATATCGTAATACATGGAGTAGGTTTCTATTGTCCGTGCCAGGGTGTAATCCTGGCTGCCGTAATTGGTGCCAAATCGGCGGACGTCCAAACGCCATAAATCCCACTCAGGGTGTCCTTCGATTATCCATTCAGCCATCACCTTGCCGATCCCACCTGCACCAGCCAGGCCATGTGCACAGAATGCACACGCTACCCAGAAACCTTTCACCTCCGTCGGCCCCAGCAGGAACTCCCCATCCGGTGTAAATCCCTCCGGTCCGTTGAGCAATTGGATAATCTCAGCAGTCTCCACAGCTGGCACTCGTTGGATTGAATTTTCCATTAATGGAGCGAAGCGATCCCAATCCGGAGCTAACAGCTGGTACTTAAAATCCTTGGGAATGCCCTGTAATCCAAAAGGAGCCGGATCGCGTTCGTACCCGCCAGTGACGATGCCTCCCACCTCTTCCCGCCAGTAAACCAGCAGATCAGGATCGCGCAAGGTGGGAAAATCATGCCCAACACCTTCAATCGGCTTGGTGATGATATACAGGTGAGCCATGGGGACAACTGGTAAGTTTAACCCGACCAATTTACCAACCTCACCACCCCATTGACCGGTTGCATTAACCACGATCTCAGTCTTTATCGAGCCCCGATTGGTGACTACCTCGCTCACCGCGCCATCCACGAGGTTGATCTTCTCTACATCTGTATCCATAAAAAACTTCGCGCCGCCATTCTTGGCTCCTGCTGCCAGGGCATTGGTCAGTCCAGTTGGATCGATCACGCCATCATTAGGCGTGTATGCCGCGCCAACCACGCCATCCATGGACATTAATGGGAAGAGATCGTGAGCTTCTTTTGGACCGAGCAGCTCCATTGGCATTCCGAAAGAACGCGCCATACCAACCATGCGCTTGATATCTTCCATCCTTTCCGGAGACGATGCCAATCGTAAGCCGCCCACCTCTCGCCACCCAGGATCCACACCAGTTTCTTTTTTAAGCTTCCGGTAAAGATCGGTGCTGTAATACATCATGCGAGTCAAGTTCGCGTCTGACCTTAATTGGCCCACTAATCCCGC